>JAQVQL010000244.1 GCA_028701595.1 Herbinix sp. | reverse complement strand
CAATCCCGAAATTATTAAAATTTTTCAAAGCATGTTGACCATTTTTCTGTTTGAAGCCATTTGAAAAATCTTTTTCCATAACCCTTAAGGCTTTTTTGAATTTCTTGTCGGCTATTAAAGTTTTTACACCGGTAATACGGTCTTCAATGAATTTAATATCTTCCTTGACACATCTTAAGTAATCTAGTGCTGCATTATCTACTTCAACATCATCTGATGCTGCATTATCCAGTACAGAACTACCTGAATCTGCATTGTTTGGTACAGTAATATTTGGCAAAGCATTACCTGATACTGCATTATCTGATATGACATTACTTGATATGACATTACCTGATACAGCACTGATAGAGCTGTCAGTACTGATATTATTGTTAGAGCAGTTAGCGCTGTCAGCATTGTTAGTATTGTTAGTATTGATAATACTGTTAGTATTGTCAGCATTGATGACATTGTCAGCAATGATAGTATTGTTAGTATTGTTGGCATTGTCAGCATTGTTAGCGTTATTAGTATTGTTGGCATTGATAATACCATTAGCAATGTTAACATTAATCCCATTGCTACTATAAAGGCTTGTTATCCAGCAATATTCCGCTGTTGGTAACTTCCCAAGCCTATAATAACATAATCCCAACAAATTCCATGCAGGTATATTGTCATCTTTTAAGGCCACAGCTATCGAAAGAGCATCAACCGCATGGGTTATTTCATTGTTTCTTGCTCTTTCCAACCCTATATTATAATAATGGTAGGATAAGTTATTTGTCATCTTCTTCCTCCGAAAGGTACAACAATATATCCGTCAGTTCATCTTTAAGCTTGTCCAAAATATCGGTATCTTCACCCTTGATAAGGCCTTCCTTTATTTCTCTGATGAGCGTTTCAATCTCTAAAGCTTCTAATCCTGCTTCTCCATTATCCAGCATTCTTTGAGCTTTATTTACGGTAGCTCTGTACTTTCTGGCATTAGGAGCATTCTTCCATTCGCTTACATCAATTTCTTCAGCCATCCCCACTCCGGTAGTCTCAACGGATATAGTTGCATTCTTCCCTGTACTCATAATAATTCCCTCGACCTGTAAAATCCCATTTACATCATATGAAAAAGATACCTTTATTTTCTGTGAGAAAGCCGGTCCCTTAGGTATGTCCTCAAGCATAAACTTACCAAGAAAGTTGTTTTTTGAAGCTTTCGTATATTCACCCTGATACGCTTTTATTTCAACTGCTTCCTGATCATCGTAAACCGTTCCATACACTTTCTCCTTTGTCACTGGAATAGTGGTATTTCTCGGAATAATTACATCATAAACATCAGAAACCGGTATTCCCATAATAAAACTCAAAATAGAAGTTCCAAGGGTATATGGGCATACATCGGTAATAACTATATCACTCTCTGCAGAAAGTTCCTGGCTTAAAATACCTGCCTGAATAGAAGCTCCCCTAACTACTGAGAGATCAGGATCAACAATGAAATTTGCCTCTTTTCCGATAGTTCTTTCGATAAATTCCTTAACATAAGGAATTCGTGTTGAACCTCCTACAAGTAAAATAAGATCAACATCAGGTGCTTTCAGTCTGGAATCGGTTAAAGCAACATTTATCTGTTTTTCAGTTGAGTCAACCATATCTTTTATCAAGCTTACAAATATGTCACGGGAAATCACTTCTTCAAGTGATACAGGTACACCATCAACCATTGCATAGAAAGGAAGCACCAATTTGTATTCATCATGACTGCTTAAATCAATCTTACAATTTTCAGCAGCTTCCTTAAGCCTCATCATTGCTCTTGGGTCATCAGTGACATCTACATTATACTGTTTATAGAAATTATCCAAAAGATAATCCATTATTGCTTTGTCAAAATCTTTTCCACCTAACTTATTGTTTCCACTGCTTGCCTTAACATCAAGAACTCCTTCAAACATTTCAAGGACAGTTACATCCAATGTTCCTCCACCAAAATCATATACAAGAATATTCTTACAATCCTTCATATGTTCAATTCCATAATCCAGTGAAGCAGCCGTAGGTTCATTTATTATTCTTTCTACCTTTAAGCCTGCTAGCTTCCCTGCTTCAACCGTTGCTCTCCTCTGTGCGTCGGAAAAATAAGCAGGAACAGTAATAACAGCTCTTTCGATTTTTTCTCCTAAGTGCTCACTGGCACAATCAACAAGATACTTAAGTATAAATGAGGAAATCTGTTCAGGAGTGTATTCAACTCCTGCCATTGATACTTTCTCGCTGCTTCCCATAAGTCTTTTTACTTCAATTACCGTATCTTCAGGTTTAAGTAATAATTGAGCTCTTGCTTCTTTACCTACAATAATACTGCCATCATCTGAAATACTCACAACTGAAGGAGTAATAAAATCTCCATTATGATTTGGTATTACATATGGTTTTTCATCTTTCAATATGGCAATTTCCGATGTGGAAGTTCCAAGATCTATTCCAACTATTTTATTGCTATTCACCTATTTCACCTCTCCCAGTAAATTGTTTTCTTCTATTGCATCAACTTCTATTTCATCTGCATCAATTTCTGTTTCATCTGTTCTGACCCCTGTTTCATCATTTCCAATATATGTGTTTTCTTTATTCATTGCTTGCATACAAACATTTGTATGCTTTTTTACCTGTGCAACCATATCTCCTTCTACCTGAACATCAACATGTTCTTTTATTTGTATGCTTGTACACTCTTTCATTTTTACATCTGTATGCTCTTCAATTTGCACATTCATATGCTTCATTTGCACAGGTATATTCATTTGCCTTTTTGTATGTATATTCGTATATCCTTTTACAACTTCTTTAATCACTATATCATCTGTACTATCCTTAACGCTTGTACCATATGTGCTTTCTCTATTATTACTTACATCATTATTACTCTCATCATACACTGCTTCTGTTTCTACATTATCCATACCATCATTATGACTTCCAGCATACATCCCTTCTATTTTAACATTTTCTACATTATCTGCATTCATTTCCTCACACCCGTTTTCCGAAAAGTTATCATCTCCAACAGCCATTGAATTATGCTTATCTTCAACCTTTTGTTCTTCTGTCATATACTCTTTATTTAATTGCTCTTCATAAATTTTATCTATCTCTTCTGCTTCCATATGCTTGTTTGCAATAACCTCTGATTTCCTTAAAACCATATCTTTATAAATATATCCACTTTTTAAAACACTAAGAACAATACCTTCATCAAGATCAGTATCTGAGCTTGTACCAGCAATACTGTTCAAAAAAGGATTAAACATAGTATTTTCATCATCAATCCGGGTTATGCCAATAGACAGTAGTATTTTGGAAATAAGATTCCACATTAAAGACAGTTGCTGATGCAAAGACTCATTTTCTTCCCTGGTAAAAAGCCTGTAAAGATTTTCCACGTGGTCTAATACCTCAACTAAACCTTTTATTACAGAAAGTTTCTCGTTTTCAGATAAATCAATACTTTTTTTAAGATTGTTAATTACTTCATCCTTCTCTTTTTCTTCATCCAGTATTAACATTAACTCTTCTAACTGTATATTTGCCTTACCCTGTTCTTTGCCTATCCTACCAAGTGTTGAATTAACTTCACTGAAAACATTAGTTAATTCTTTATGAGTATCTTGTAAATTATTGTCTACACTAAAAAAATCAAATTTCTCAAGTTCTTTCTCAAAATCTATCATAATATATCTTGTATCACCTTTCCATCAACAAATTATGTGCAATTTGAATTTTATGTTATTTTATTTTAAATTGCTCCTTTGCATATTTTAACAATAAATTAGTAAAATATCAATGTTTATTTTTGCAGAACAGCATAGTTGAAGCATGAATATACAGAACCAGTATTAGTAAGAGTTATGGTAACTAATATAAAATCATTATCGCAGCATTTTTGAATAAAAATTCTTATACTAAAACATTCCTGG
>JAQVQL010000243.1 GCA_028701595.1 Herbinix sp. | reverse complement strand
GTCATTCCCAAATGGGTTGCTGCATTTGCCACCAATACTCCAATAGCTCCAAGACCAATAACTCCAATCTTTTTACCTTTTATCTCTGTACCTGCAAATTGCTTCTTTCCTTTTTCGACAAGCTTACCGACACCGGCTTCGCCTTTTATTGTCTGAACCCAGTTAACACCACCGATTATATCACGGGAGGCTAACATAAGTCCTGCTACAACCAGTTCCTTAACTCCGTTAGCATTAGCACCGGGAGTGTTGAATACTACTATTCCCTTTTCAGCACATTTATCTAGAGGTATATTGTTAACACCAGCTCCAGCTCTTGCTATAGCCTTTAGGTTATCTGAGAAGTCCATATCGTGCATAGCTGCACTTCTAACTAAAATCATATCCGCTTCATTTACATCATCAGTCTTGCTATAATCATCAGTAAAAATATTCAGACCTATTGGTGCAATCGGATTAAGACAGTTATATTTCATATTATTTACTCTCCTTCTCTACACAGGTTATTATCATTAAGTTATAAATTCTCTGCTTCAAATTTCCTCATGAAATCAACAAGAGTTTTTACTCCATCATATGGCATTGCATTATATATGCTTGCTCTCATACCGCCAACAGTTCTATGTCCTTTCAGGCTATCGAGTCCAGCTGCTTTGGCTTCCTTAACGAATTTAGCGTCCAGCTCTTCATTACCAGTAACAAAGGGTACATTCATTAAAGAACGGTCTTCCTTCACTACAGTTCCCTTAAACAGTTTACTCTGATCAAGGAAATCATAAAGAAGCTTAGCCTTTATCTCATTCTTTTCCTTCATAGCCTCTAAGCCGCCCATGTTCTTAATCCATTTGAAAACCTTGCCGCAGATATAGATGCCATATGCAGGGGGTGTATTGTATAATGAGCCGTTATCGGCTTGTGTCTTATACTTTAACATGGTAGGTGTTCCAGGTAAGGTATCCTCAGTTATTAAGTCTTCTCTAATTATAGCTATTACCACACCAGCGGGTCCGACATTCTTCTGTACACCGCCGTATAATATACCGTATTTTGTTACATCTACAGGTTCTGATAAGAAACAGGAGGATATATCTGCTACAAGAGTCTTTCCTTTAGTGTTTGGAAGAGTTTTATATTTGGTACCATAGATAGTATTGTTCTCGCATATGTACACATAGTCAGCATCATCTGATATAGGTAGGTCTGAGCAATCGGGTATATAAGTAAAGGTTTTGTCAGCGGATGAAGCAATCGCATTAGCCTTTCCATATATAGACGCTTCCTGGTATGCTTTCTTAGCCCATTGTCCGGTAATAATATAATCTGCTACCTTATTCTTCATAAGATTCATGGGAACAGCGGCAAATTGTTGAGAGGCGCCTCCCTGCAGGAACAGCACCTTATAATTATCAGGAATATTCATTAATTCCCTTAAATCCTTCTCTGCTTCCTGTATTATACCAGCGTATGTCTTAGATCTGTGGCTCATCTCCATAACAGACATTCCTGAGCCCTTATAGTCTAGCATTTCTTCTGCAGCTTCCGTAAGCACCTCTACAGGAAGCATAGCCGGTCCGGCTGAAAAATTATAAATTCTTCCCACTTTCTAATCCTCCTCAATCTTTATTTTTTTTTTGATAATTACATCGGAGGATTTATCCTCCCTCATTTTTTAATTTTTAACTGTTTCAATGTAATCTATTATAACTTTAGCTTAGTAAAGTATTGTTATTATTATAGAACTATGTTATTTTTTTGTCAATACGTTTCTTCTATAGTTTATGCAAAAAGCAAAAAAAAGCAAAAAATCAATAAATTCTATATCACTAATACTAATACAATTTCATTAATATTAAAACTAATATTTTAAATTTACTATATTTTAATTCTTGAGTTTCCGCAAATTGCACATTGGAAAGGAATAAATTTAACTAAAGTGCCAATCTGACGCTTTTTGAAAGGTTTTGAATGACAGTTTTTGAAGTAGAGGCACTTTAATAAGCCCCGTCTTAACCGGACTTTGGGAAAATTATTTTTTATCAATTTAACATATTAGCTTAAAGCGAAGTTGACGGTATGTAGGACGATTTGTCCTGAACCAGAGCCTGACGCCTTCTTTTGCATACGAGAGTATGCCTGAGATACCTTTAGCGAATCGGTAATAGCAGAAATTAACCTTTTCCTTTACAGAAGCAGCTTTCTGAATGAGTGAAACCTTAAGAGTATTTTCTTCAGATTTCATGAATATCCGTGCAAGAAATGCCATACACGAGAACCAAGTATACATCCTTCCTGGATGCAGTAATCTTTACTTTTACATGTGATAGATATGCTTCTCGTTCCTTGTCTTTATAGAATACAGGTGTTTTGATTTTACCTTTCCTGTGGTTGCATAGCTCTGTAGCAGGAACCCATTTATTATAAAAAAGGAGGTTACGTTTGGCAGTAAGTCTAATTACGTAATCCTGCCCTAACTCATCGAGTTTAAGGAACATCTTGTTGTCATCATAGCCTCTATCCATTACGAATCTTGCTTTACCAAACAATGCTTATCCCCGTTCCATTGCATTAAAGGTAAAATTATTAGCTGATAAAGTTTTTTTAATTAGGTGAATGAATTCTGGAATATATACTGACAGGATGATTGCTTTCTGTTATGACACAGTCTTCAGTGACATGATAACCCTTTTCGAGCACATTTTTGGCATCTTCATAAAGCTGATCAGCAATGTCGGTCAGAAGGCAGCTATTAGCAGCTAACATGCCATATGTAATGTCCGCTGTAAATTTTTTTTCTGGTTTAGAAAGGTTATTAGAAATTTTGTTTGTAAAAGATGGAATTTCTCGTTTCAAAATATAAGTATTTGTAGTAGAATTAAGCATAAGGAGCTCCTTTCTTTTTGTTTAGTAAGGTTTTGATTTGACACCTTTACTTCAAAACAGAGAGGATTTCCTTATATTTAGGGCGTTTTCTGAAAGTTGTTAATAACAAATCAATAAAAACAGGGGTTGTGGATAAAAGTACGAATACTCAAGAATTTAATTATTTTGACTTTTGTCTATTTTTGTTATATAATATATGAAGTTTCAGTAATAAGCTTAAATAACAAAACTACCAAAGACAAATAACCCTTTTGCGAATAGTTCAGTTGTTTTTAAAAATATAATATTATAATAAATATATTTAGCATAGTTCATACTATGTCTATTTGTTTGGAAGGGGATCATTTTGATTTTAGATAAAAATATTCAAAATCCGATTAAAAAAGTTAATGTAGGAGAGGAAACATTCAAGTATATATTTAATTATGTAATGAGTTCAAATAGAAAGCAGGGAGACAAAATACCTTCTGAAAATGAATTCAAAGAAATGCTTGGAGTTAGTCGTCATACAGTCCGTAATGCTCTAAATTCATTGAATATGTTAGGAGTTTTGGAAACGAAGCAGGGTGATGGTAATTACATTGCCAGCAAGGGTGTTGGTTTATATATGAATTTATTAATTCCTCACATTTCATTTGACAAAGATAATATTAGAACGATTATGGAATTTCGTTTTGGAATAGAATGTACTAGTGCATATTATGCTGCAAAATATGCAACAGAAAAAGATATCAGATACTTAGAAAATAAATTATATATATGTGAATCCTGCAATCCGAACGATATTGAACGATTTTTAGAGCTTGACTTCGACTTTCATTTTGCCGTATCAGAGGTAACCAAAAATGATATGTTGATACAGTCCATGTATATTATCAAAAAGTATTGTTTTTCAGCATTGGGTAAAATACTTACAAGTACTACTACCCAAACCGGAACACATTATCACAAAATGATCTTAAATAATATACGGAATCACGACGCTGATAAGGCATTTCACTATATGAGTCAGCATATACACACTGTTGAAGAAGGAATATAAATAAAAATAACTTTTAATTCTAAAAGCCTGATTATCAGGCTTTTTATTTATTAA
>JAQVQL010000242.1 GCA_028701595.1 Herbinix sp. | reverse complement strand
AACATCTGCGTTTAAGGTCAATTCATTACCACAATTAGTACAGTATTTCCCCATAAGTATACATCCTCCTCTCTATTATTCATTTTCTTAACTAATTTTACCAAACACACCTTATAACTGTCAATGCTATATGGGTAAGATGCTTATCCTGAAAATTTCACCGGTGTTTTCTAATGTATTGGGCTCTAATTAAAACTTCCTCCTTATATATATGTAAAGCATCATTTAATAACTATTGTTTCCTAACAGATACAGGAATACTGCTGCCGTTTTTCATTTTGACTAGATTTGGCTCAATACTTCTAAGGTTCTTTTCCTATGGCATGTTATGAATACTATTAATGGATTCATATCAGAATCATTTAACTTTTTAGCCAAAGATAGTCAATCAATATCAGGCATCTCAATATCTAGCAAAACTAAATTAAACTGTTTTTTACTTTTTAACAAATCTAATCCATTTGAAACAGATGCTATTATATTCATGTAACTCTATCTGGGCAAGTACCTTTCTTAGCTTATTTTCAACAATTTCAAGAATAATGCTTTCATCATCGCATACAGCTATTTCAGTCTTTTTATTAATAATTTACTTGTAGTTCATTAGCTCTAAGGTGCTTTAGTACTTTAGATTTATCTGTATTATCTTTGTTATCGTTTAGCTTGTAAGTATATTACTTATCGTCAAATTATAACATACATATATTGGTATTTCTATCCATAATTTTTCCTTTTTATTTTATGTCATTTTAATTGTTATGCATTATTACGTTCATCCTACGTATTGAATACGCTTAACAGCAAGTTAATTGTATCACTATACATTTTATGGTATTATATGGTAAGAGGCAAGTCTAAACCCCTCTATGTATAGTTGAACCATCAAATATAGGCAGAGTGGCTTAAGTTATTTAAGGTCATAGTGAGTTTTTTTCGAAGGGAAAGATTAGATTATACTGATAAAGGAAAACAAAACAAAGGTTAGAATAGATTGTTGATATTCAAATTTATGATTTTATTATTAAATAAACCAGGAGAAATATGTTGAAAATAATAAGGTTTTTTGTAAGTTTTTTTGTATATCTTATAATATACTCATTCATAGGCTTGATAATAGATATGCTATTTAACAATGACTATAATGGAGTTACATATGCAATAAGGCGACTGATTCAGCTGATGCTTAATGTGATTTATATTGTATATATCATACGTGCAAATCAAATCAAGATGTCATATAAAGTAAAGCCTCAGAATGTAATTCTATATATAATAATTTTATTCTCATTAATATTTCTCTACGAATCAACAATTGATGTATTCATTAACCGTTTTTTTACGCCAGATGCCGCATCACAAAGTAGAGATTCTAGTATACAAGCTTTATTTAACTATCCAGTGGCATTATTTATTCAAGCCTGTGTTTCAGCTCCCCTGCTAGAAGAAATTCTAGTCAGAGGTGTACTCTTCGAAATCTTGCAGGAGCGTTTGTCTGTTGCATGGTCAGTTACCATTACTAGCATATTTTTCTCAGTTATGCATTTTGATAGCTTTAATACACTTTTTTACATAATGATTAGTGTCATATTCTCTTACATTTATGTAAAAAAGAGGTCAATTATATCTTGCGTAATATTACATATGTGCGTTAATACATTTTCATTTTTTTCTAGTATTTCGTCGTATTAATCCATATCGATTATGAGTTTCATTTTATAACACTCACTGGTAAAGAGAAGTAATCGGTGATAATTATCGTTCAGCAGAAAAGAAGGCTTCCATCAATCGTATTATACTATCTAAATCCTTTGCTCCCATTGTTTCCATTGCAGAATGCATAGCCAGAAGAGGTACTCCAATATCCAAAGCCCTGGCTGGCAGCTGTGTCGATATGACCGGTCCCATCGTGCCACCGGCAGTTGCATCTGACCGGTTGACAAACTTCTGGTAAGGAATATTGTAATGCTCACATAACTGCTGAAGAATCGCAACTGCTCCAGAATCATATGCGTATCGCTGTGCTGTATCTATCTTAATAGCAATCCCTTTATTTAGCTCTGCTGTATTCGTTGGATCAAATTTTTCTCCATAATTCGGATGATAAGCCTGTGCTACATCGACGGAAAGGATAAAGCTTCTGTGGAGCACTTCATATAAGTCCACTTGGTTTTTGCCTAAGGATTGGAATATCTTTTCAAGTAGCATGGTGGTAAATAAAGATGCACTCCCC
This sequence comes from Herbinix sp., assembly GCA_028701595.1. Taxonomy (GTDB): domain Bacteria; phylum Bacillota; class Clostridia; order Lachnospirales; family Lachnospiraceae; genus Mobilitalea. Next base: position 1,752 of record JAQVQL010000242.1, on the reverse strand, counting down.
TGCTTTGTCCGATTTCCAATTTCCTCATTATCAAATAGGCAAATCATATGTATATCCTTATCATATACCTGCCCAATAACACCTTGAATCAAGGCATACACAGAAGATAGATCATCCAGTCTAGGTGCACAAATAAATTCACCCGAAGCACCTACCGTGCAAGCTTTATCTAGATTGTACATAAATAAATCATAGTCCAGAATATCATCAGCTGAGACATCCAAATGCTGGGCTAAATGCTTTTTAAAGCAATTATGTAAATCTTCATCATCTGCCATCCCCAGGATAGGAAGCACATCCTTCTGCTTGTTTATTTCTACGCCCTTATTCACTTCCCGGTTAAGATGGATTGCCAGATTGGGTATAACCATCAAGGGTTTCTTAATGTCAATTAATACTTCCTTTGGTTCAAACAGCTGTTCACTCCTTAATGATACCTTTCCGGAAATCGATAAAGGCCGATCAAACCAGCTAGATAGGACCATTCCTCCATAGCTTTCCGTGTTCAGTCTTATATATCCCTTTTCTCTCATCTCTGGATTTGGCTTAATTCGAAAGGATGGCGAATCCGTATGGGCAGCTGCAATTCGCAGGATCATATCCTCACCTATTGATTTACCTAATGTAAAGGCGAATAAAGCTGTATCATATAATTTGATATAGTAAGCGCCACCCTTCTCTAAACTCCACGGCTCTTCAAAGGATAAATACCTAAAGCCTGCTCTATCCAGTATCTCACTACTATCCTTAACTACGTAAAAGGGTGATGTAGAGTTATCCAAAAATGCATAAAAATCTTCTGTCTGAATCATCGTTTCCTCCAATGTATATAATATGTTTTATTACAATCTCCTTTTGTACTGTGCTGATAAACTTGTTATAGTCATCCACAAGAAGCTTACTTATAAACCTATAATATATTATTTATGATACCTTGACAACTATCTACCATAATGGAAGCCATGTGTCTAAATGGTAATTACTGCAGTAATAATATTTTTAAAGTGCCTGGCACCATTTTCTTGGTACCAGGCACTTATGATTACTTACTCTTCAAAGACTTATATAGGCCATCAAAGGATTCCTTAGGCTGATAATCTTCAGTAATAATTCCCGAATACCTAAATCCTGGATAACCGTAATCTTCTGGCTGTATATTTGGCGAATCCTGAATTCCCCATATAGTCACATTAGTAATAATATTATTATCCTTATTAAATTCTTTTATTAGCTCCATAAACCTATACATAAATTCACCCTGAGCATTATTATAAGATTCGTCCTCATTTGATATGGTAAACTCAGTTATATGAATTTCTAGACCTAATTCATAGAAATCACTTAATGCATCAACAACACTGCTGTTGTCTTTATCAGGGTAGCTCTGTAGTACGCTGACATCATAATCATTATATCCTTGATATCCTATTCCATCAATCAGTTTTTCTTTAGCATTAACTATTTTCACTAAGTTAATTATGGCCTTTCTTCTGTATGGATGATCACCACCATAGTCATTATAGAATAATTTAACATCCTTATCTGCATACTTATTGGCGTATTCAAAAGCTTTTTGCACATAATCGGTACCAATATGGCAATAGAAAAGGTCATCATCATTCATAATGTCAGCCAGCAAATTATAATTCCAACCTACTGCAACTTTACCGCCAATTAAATTCTCATCTTACATATAAGAGTTATCTTAACGTGCTGTATTTTACTGCACGTTTTTTTCTGTTCCTCTTGACC
>JAQVQL010000241.1 GCA_028701595.1 Herbinix sp. | reverse complement strand
TTAGCATAAGGTTATCCCCCTAGTTCCTTCACGAATCTCTCCGAGGATAAATGACTTCTCACCTAACTCATTTATAATGCTTACAGCCTTATCAGCTTGCTCGGGTGCTACTACCATAGCCATACCTATTCCCATATTAAATGTGTTATACATAACCTTATCTGCAATATCTCCGTCTTTTTTTAGCATATTAAAAAGAGGAGGTATTTCATAGCTTTCTGTACGAACAAAACCATGCATTCCTTCTGGCAGCATCCTAGGTATGTTCTCATAGAAGCCGCCTCCGGTTATATGGCTGCAGGCTTTTATATTTATTTTATTCTTTTTAAGTCCTCGCAATGTATTTACATAAATCTTAGTAGGAGTAAGAAGAGCTTCTCCTAGACTGCTTCCAAGAGCCTCGTAATAAGTATCAAGAACCGACCTTTGCATTCTAAAAGCTTGTCGAACCAAGGAGTAACCATTACTGTGTATGCCAGAAGAAGCAATTCCAATTATCACATCGCCTTGCTTAACATCTTTTCCAGTAATCAGCTTATTTTGATCGACAATTCCTACTGCAAAACCAGCTAAATCGTATTCATCCACAGGATAAAATCCTGGCATTTCTGCCGTCTCACCACCAATTAAGGCTGCACCTGCTTCTATACATCCCTGGGAAACTCCCTTAACAATGTCGGCAATTTTGTTTGGATTATTCTTACCACAAGCGATATAGTCAAGAAAGAATAGAGGCTCTGCTCCCGAACAAGCAATATCATTAACACACATAGCCACACAATCGATTCCCACCGTATCATGAATATCCAGCAAAAATGCCATCTTTAGCTTTGTGCCCACACCGTCTGTTCCAGATACAAGAGTTGGATTTTCCATACTCATAAATCTCTTAAGCGAAAATGCTCCTGAAAATCCTCCTATATCTGATAAAACCTCCTTACGCATGGTTTTCTTAATATGCTCCTTCATAAGATCTACTGCCTTATAGCCTGCTTCAATATCCACTCCAGCCTGTTTATAATCCATACCAAACCTCCTAAGAATCCATATACTTTAGTTAACATATAACGGAGGTTTTAACCTCCTAAAAGTCTATATATTTTAGTTATCATATAACGGAGGTTTTAACCTCCTAAAAGTCTATATATTTTAGTTATCATATAACGGAGGTTTTAACCTCCTAAAAGTCTATATATTATTGTCTGCCAACATTCTAGCATAAATAAGGTAATCTTTCAGCCGATAAATTCTTATCACGTTTATTAGTAGACCTAATAAATAGCCGCCTACTTATTAGTATTCTTAACTTTGTATTTTTTCAAATTGTCTTTTTCCGACTTTAGATAATCTTTTGAATAACACTATATTAATAATCCATAGTAAGGCCATGAACAGCATCATACCGCCTATAGCATTACCTAAAAGCATTATTAATAGATATTGAATTGCAACCATTCCCATTCCAGTAAAAATCGATATCATTGAAGCTGTGCTTTGCTTGACAATTACCGTTTCGTTTGTCCATGAAAGATAGGGAAAGCTTAAATTGATAACCAAACCATATAATGATACAAACACAGAGAAGGAGACTGATACAAGTAAAACTATAATGATTTTTATTAAGGACATCTTCATAATATAGCTTATAAATATCGAAGCGATAAGTGCAGGAGTAATAATCGTTGCATTTACCAATATCTTTGACGTAAAAATCTGCAATACAGTTACAGGCAGACTCTTTACTACCCAGATGTTTTTTCCCTCGATGGATATTGAGGCCATCGTTGTGCTAGCGGTTGATATACAGAAAGTGATAAATATTGGTACAATATCTGTTATGGCATTCGAAATATTCAACTCCCCGATAATACGGTTAAGGTCGATAAATGGCAAAGCAATAGCCGCCAGGACCATCATAACCACACCAAATCCGGTGTTCATCACATATATCGGGGATGCAAAATATCTTTTAAGATCCTTTCTATACAAGGCCTTTAGTGGCGTGGAGCTCCTCAGACCTTTCAGCTTATAATTCGCCTTATATCTTCCGGTCATAATAACAGTATTCATCTGTTTAAATACCCTTCCGACTAGCAGAGAAAATACCACAAAGGCAAGAATGGAAAGCCCTATAAATATAATCAAGGATATAATATTCCCTTTGGCAACAGCCTTATAATAGAGCTGCGACAACGGGTAGATATTATTTATCTGATTATTAATCTCCTGACTCATTTCTACTAGCGCTTGCTCTGAATCTCCAATAAAGAAGGGCAAGACAATCATAGCTATAAATAAAAGGAAGGAAAAACCCATATAGACAATATTACTATATCTAAAACGCATAGATAGATATGTAAGAATAGTACCTAAAAATGATGCAATTATTATTGGGATTAGTGGAATAAAAAACAGCATCAATATACTAAAGGCATAGAATTCCATTCCCGGCCTTATAAGTATTCCATATGCTATCATCATGGGCACCATTATAATTAATACAAATACGATATTAATCGCATATAAAAGTATGAGCCTACTGGCAACAATTTGGCCGTTGCTAACAGGCAGAGACATCACCATATCATAATCCTTAAATCCGAATAAAGTGCCCTTAACCTTATAGATTGAAGTAAATAATACTATGATACTGGTTAAAGACATGAATAGGCTAGGTAATAATTCAATACTGCCAAATTGTCTGAGTCCCATTCCGGTCAAATAAGAATAAAAGAATGATAATGAACTCATTAATATAACAAAAAATACAAACCCTGCGTATAAGGCACCTGTCTTTTTCTTCTTTTTTTCCCCAATAGCAAACATGCTTCCAAGCATCGCCCATAGCTGGACACTAACTAATCGCATGACTTTCTTCATATATACCTCCATCATATGGTAGAATTCCCTGTATCAATCAGCTCCATAAATACATCCTCAAGACTCGAATCACCCTTAACCTCTTTCGTAGTTCCAAAGGCCACAAGCTTTCCATCCTTGATAATTCCAATCTTATTACAAAGCTGTTCTGCTGCAAGAAGTACATGAGTTGAAAAGAATATTGCACTTCCGCTTTCACAAAGCTCTACCATAATATTCCTTAAGGTTAAAGATGCCTTGGGGTCTAGTCCTACAAATGGTTCATCAAGTACCAAAAGCTTCGGTCTATGTATTAATGCCGAGATAATGGCAAGCTTTTGTTTCATACCATGGGAATATGATGAAATCCCATCTCCTAAATTAGCAGTTAGCTCTAGTGCTCCTGCATATTTTTCTATAGCCCTCCCCCTATCTGATTGACTTATTTCATAAATATCACCAATAAAGTTCAAATATCCTATGCCGGTCAGATGGTCATACAGATCTGGATTATCTGGAATATATGCGGTTACCTTCTTGCACTTTACAGGATCACTTTTAATAGAATTACCGTCGATTAAAATATCTCCCTCTTCAAAATCTAAGACTCCAGCAATAGCTCTAATTGTAGTTGTCTTACCGGCACCGTTGTGTCCTATAAATCCGAATATATCGCCGCTATCAATTTCAAGGCTTAAGTTATCTACCGCTTTCTTACCGCCTTTATAACTCTTAGAGAAATTAACAATACTTAGCATGGCTGCCTCCTTATATTATATCAATATAGTACTTCCGTATTCATATTCATCTTTTATCATGCTATATTATATCGAATGCCTCATTTAGAAGCTGGGTACCCTCCAGTACAAATCTTCCATCCTTAATTATTGGAATCGAAGCTCCATCATGTAATACAGCTGATATTTCACCAATCTCGTCGTAGGGAATGGTAATATCCGTATGACAGTTAAAATAAGCTTTTTTCGGGTCGGATTTTCTAAGTAATGAAAGCTCATTGTCTCTTGCGATAATTTCTTTCCCATCTGGATTATATACCTTTAATTCCTCTCTCATCGAAAAGCGTGTGTCGCCGATTGCAAAGTGAGGGCCAGTCTTTTCTGCTATCA
>JAQVQL010000240.1 GCA_028701595.1 Herbinix sp. | reverse complement strand
GGGATGTAAAGCTTAAGCTTAGAGAAAGTGCAGTGGATCTTGGGCAGAAGTGGGAGAAACAGGGATGGGGACTTTTGAATGTAAGAAGGCTTTTGGAATCAAATGATGACAATAGACCTAATTAGTAGACCTAATTAGTTTAATTAATTTACAAATTACCTATTGTCAAACTTTTAATAAGGTATTATAATGTAAATAGGTATTTTATTTACCAAAAAACACAAACTGATAACGAAATAATAATATAAGGAGGAATAAATAATGTCATATTTTAATGTTGGTAAGATTAATTATGAAGGTCCACAAAGTAAAAACAATCTTTCATTTAAGTACTACAATCCAGACGAAGTAGTTATGGGTAAGACAATGAAAGAGCAACTGAAGTTTGCTATGTCATATTGGCATACATTCACCTTTATGGGAAAAGATCCGTTCGGAGGTGAGAACTTTAGCCGTCATTGGGATAATACTGACGACGTTATGGTAAAGGCAAAGGAAAGAGTTCATGCTGCATTTGAGTTTATGGAGAAATTGCAGATTGAGTACTTCTGCTTCCATGATGCTGATATTTCACCAAGAGACCAGAATGATTTAGCAGAGACTAATAGAAGATTAGATGAGATCGTAGTAGTAATAAAGGAAGAGATGAAGCGTACCGGTATCAAGTGCCTATGGGGTACAACCAATGCGTTTGGCGATGACAAATTCGTACATGGTGCAGGAACATCCTGTAATGCAACTGTATTTGCATATGCTGCAGCACAGATTAAGAAGGCTATGGAAATCACCAAGGAATTGGGTGGTGAGAACTATGTATTCTGGGGTGGTCGTGAAGGCTATGAGACATTACTTAACACAGATCAAGGTCTAGAGCTTGATAATCTTGCAAGATTATTCCAGATGGCTGTTGATTATGCTAAGGAAATCGGCTTTACCGGTCAGTTCCTAATCGAGCCTAAGCCCAAGGAGCCCACAAAGCATCAGTATGATTTTGATACAGCAACAGTACTTGCATTCTTAAGAAAGTACAATTTACAGGATTATTTCAAGATGAATATCGAGGCAAACCATGCTACATTAGCTATGCATACATTCCAGCACGAGCTTAATACCAGCAGAATAAATGGTGTTCTTGGTAGCGTAGATGCTAACACAGGTGATCCTAATCTTGGATGGGATACAGACCAATTCCCTACTAATGTATATGATACTACATTAGCAATGTACGAAATCCTACTAAACGGTGGACTTGGTAAGGGTGGACTAAACTTCGACTCCAAGGTTCGTCGTCCTTCCTTTGAAGATGATGATTTATTCTATGCTTATATTGCAGGCATGGATACCTTTGCAAAGGGTCTAAAGGTTGCTGCGAAGCTTTTAGAGGACAAGGTATTTGAGAACTTTAAGGCTGAGCGTTATGCAAGCTATACTGAGGGTATTGGTAAGGACATTGTTGAGGGCAAGGTTAGCTTCAAGGAATTAGAAGCATATGCTTTAAAGAATAATGTTACTAAGAATAGATCAGGTAGACAGGAAATGCTGGAAAGCATATTAAATCAATACATCTTAGAGACAAAATAATTATTTTGAGTTTATAGGATGGAATAATAAAGAAAGTGCTGCAAACCAATCGGTATGCAGCACTTTCCTTATACCGGCTTTAGCCGGTTACCCATATATAATCTATATTAGGGCTTATCAGACTCATATTTATTTGTTACTCTACGGTGATTACACTGGTAGGGCAATTGTCTGCTGCTTCTTGAGCAGTTTCTTCTGCATCTGCAGGAACGGGATTTGTGTAAGCCTCTGCAAGTCCATCATCTGCCATACGAAATACCTCTGGACAAGTTTCAGTACAGAGTTCGCAACTAATACATCCATCACGATCAATTGAAGCATTCATAGTATATTCCTCCATTAAGATTAATATATAAACGTTTACGGCGGCTTAAGTAAATCCACCGTTTACGGCGGCTTAGAACTCAAAACGCTACGCGTTTTTCGTTCACGTTACACTTATCCAAGTGAAACAGTATGCTCTCTTGTGACATAAAGGGCGTGTCACAAGAGAGCATACTATTTCTCTTGGCTAAGCCGCCTATCGTGGACATTATAACATGGAATGTTATTTTTGTAACCCATAAATTTATACTTTTATTATATGGTATTATTACTTTTTATATTAAAAAATAAAGAGTAGAATGTTTTTGTTTGTCTTTTTTAACTATATATACTATAATATAAGCAGAATTTTGGCGATATATATAGTAGTCAAATATGATGCATAAGCGGAGGATAATATGGAGAAGGAATTAATGCTTGCTGAGGAAAATAGAGAGATTGAAATTTTAGAATTTCGAGCAGGGGGAATATCATATGGATTTGATATTGATGATATAAGAGAAATACTACCCTATGACAAGAAACCAAGGAAGATACCGAATTCCCATCCATGTATTGAAGGGGTAGTTATGCCAAGGGATTTTGTAATTCCCATTATTGATCTTGTGGCAAGCCTGAAGCTTGAGGATGTTGATTATGAGAAGTTAGAGATGCTTATTGTAACAAGTATCAAGGATATGAATATAGGATTTCATGTAGATTCTGTAGAAGGCATCTATAGAACAACCACAGCAAATATAAGAAAACCTGGCAGAAAGCTTAGTACTACCGTAAAGGGAGCAATTACAGGAATTTTAACTATCAATGATAAAAAGATTGATATATTAGAGCCTAGGAATCTAATATATGATTTAAATCCGGATATTGACTTAAGGTGAATTTTCTTATGATAAAATAGAACCAGAATATTGTGCAAAAAAACAGGCGGTGACTTATGGCGAAGTGTAAGCTATGCAAGAAACTTATAGCTGATGGAACAGAATTCTGCGATGAATGTGCAGAAAAAAAAGACTTAGTATCTAATGAGTCTTATCTTGATGAACTTCTAAATTCCGTTCAGAGTAAGACAACTACTGCTAGTGATATATATAAGAAAAAGAAGGAGGATCAAAGCGACAATTCTCCTAATATTATTGCGCCACAAGAAAATGATGAGTCATCCTTTATAGATCAGAATGATCTAGATGAATTTAACGATTATGATTTTATGACAGAGTTTGAGGATCCTATTGAGATAAGTCATGAAGAGCTATACGGCGATAGTGTCGCTCTTCCTGAAGATAGTAATGAGGAGCAAACCAAGGATATCGAACATGAAGAAGACCCTGACAATATAATTTATCAGCTTGATGCTAATATTGATAATGAATTTCTAGAGATGAGTGGGTCTGACGAACAAGGCTCTATTGAGGATGAACCTCTCGAACCGGTTTTAGATGATTTATTAAAGCATCTGGATATGGTCGAGGAGAATGATGAATCAGCAGATAATAAGGATTCAGATGATAGCGATGATTCAGCAGATATAGATGTATCATTTGATGATATTGATGATTTAGCTGACATAGCTGATATTGATAGCTTAGTTAACAACAATAATTCAGTTAAAGACGAAAATTCAGCTGAAAATGAGCTTCTTGACCTTTTGAACCATTTCAACCCGGATGCCCAAGGAGAGGATGAAATACAAGCTATTTCTGATTTGCTTGGAGGAATAGATAACAACAATCAATTATCCAAGGAGTATCCTGAGGATATAGGGGAGGTGTTTTCTGAGGCGCTGGAAGCAGTGTCTGATTTGAGTGATTCCAATCAGGGCATTCAATATATAACACCTGATTCTGATTTTGATGATAAGAAGGATACTAAAGGAAAGAAAGACAAGAAAGAAAATAAGGACAAGAAAGAAAAGAAACAAGGCTTGTTTGCCAAGCTATTTGCTAATATTGATGATGAGGAAATAAGCCCAGAGAAGAAAAAGATTCAAGATGAAAAAATATTGGCTAAGAAAGATATGAAAAGAAATAAAAAGAAACTGGGTAAGAAGGATTCGGTCGATGCTAACGCAGAGGGCGATGATCTA
>JAQVQL010000239.1 GCA_028701595.1 Herbinix sp. | reverse complement strand
TTGTATAATTCCGGGACCAGATATACCCTTTCATTTTGTATAAGAATTCTTCCCTGACTTGTCAAGTCATTGAGCTTTTCAAATGGTAGAATATTTGAAAGAAATTCCTTAGCCTCTTGGGATAGGGAATTTATTGTTTTATTATGATGATTTATGGACTTTACCTTATGCCCTTCATGAAAACTAGTATTTAACTGTAAGGCTTCTTCAGTTGAATCTTTTCGGAGCAAAGCCATAAAATGACCTTCACCCTCTATCTTATGGGGCCAGAGTCTGATGCAATTTTTCAGTTCCTCCGGTCCGCTGACCCACTGAGGCTTTCCACTATCAAAGCCCTCATATGAAAGACCAAGTCTTTCCCTCTCCTTTTCACTTGGTAATCCTTCTATAACATGCATATCAGGGCATTTATTAAGTAGAAATGCTATTGTTCCCTCATTTTCCTCAGGAGAGAAGGTACAAGTGGAATATAGCATCCTTCCACCTGGCTTTAGCATCTTGGCGGCATTAATAATGATGTCCTTTTGTAATGTGCTATAATACTCCACACCAGTTTGCTCCCAATTCTTAATAATGGAGTTGCTTTTTCGAAACATACCCTCACCGGAACATGGAGCATCCACTAGTATCTTATCAAAAGTTTCCGGAAAATACTCCGCAAGCTTATTTGGTGCTTCAGATAATACAAGAGCATTCTTAATCCCATGCATTTCAATATTCTTGAGTAGTGCTTTGGCTCTGGAATTGCTTATATCATTGGATACAAGCATACCCTGGCCTTTAAGCTTTGCACCTAATTCAGTGCTTTTTCCTCCCGGAGCGGCACATAAGTCCATAACCATATCACCAGGTTCTATGGGAAGGAGGCTAGCCGGTGTCATCGCACTGGGCTCTTGAATATAATATAGCCCTGCATAATAAAAGGGATGCCTAGAAGGTTGTTCATCTATATCATAATAGTAGCCATTATAAATCCAAGGTATCTTTTTAAGAGAAAAAGGACACAGATGCTCAAATTCCTTAGGGGATATCTTTAGGGTGTTTACCCTAATACCACCATAATGTGGTTTATGGTAACACTGTAAATACTCCTGATACTCATCTCCTAAAAGCTTCTTCATCCTGTCCTCAAATTGCTTTGGTAAACTCATATATACTCCATCCATCATCTCAAGCTCTGTGCCCTATAACGCTGTGATAATAAGTCAAGATCCTTATTGAACTTCTCAAGCTCATCCGTATCACCCACCTGATAAATTCTAAAGAATTCATCTTGAATCTTAATTACGTCCTGTTTATTTGCGACTTTGTAAAGGTTTTGAATATTTGTAAGTATATCGGCAACTATATTCGCCTTTATTGTAAATGAATTCTGAGCGTCCATAATTTCATCTCTAACCACACTCATTTCCCTATCAAGAATAAGTATTGCTTCAGCAGCCGAAGTTAGACGTTCTCTGATATGCTCCGGCATATTCTGCTTATACTTATATTGAAGAGAATGCTCAATTGTAGCCCAGAAATTCATGGCTAAAGTCCTTATCTGTATCTCAACCTGAAGTTTTCTGGTTCCCTTAAGAGTCTCCACATCATAGTAGACCGTTATATGATAAGAGCGGTATCCACTCATTTTTCTATCTTCAATATAGTCCTTTTCACTCTTAATAGTCATGTCAGAGCGAAGTCTAATAATATCAACTACCTTATAAATATCTTGAACAAACTGGCAAATAATCCTAATACCTGCTATATCATCAATAGCTTCCTCGATATCATCTAATGAAATGTTCTTCTTTTGAGATTTTTCAAGAATACTTGAAATTGTCTTAACTCTGCCTGTAACCAGTTCTATTGGTGAGTATGCACCAACATTACGGTATTCTTCAATTATATGGCTAAATTTCACCACTAACTCATCAACCGCCAAGGAATATGGATCAAGAATCTCTCTCCATAATTGTATCTCCATAGCTTTAATACCTCCCCAATTTGCTATAATATATATAGATATCTTCTCTATCCTAGTCCTCCAGATAAAGCATAATCATTGATAAGACTGCTATACCGGCTGTCTCAGTTCGAAGTATCCTTCGTCCAAGAGAAATAGGAATAATGTTTTTTTCTTTAGCAAGATTAATTTCAGAGCTTTCATAGCCTCCCTCGGGGCCAATAAATATCGCCGCACTCTTACAGCCTTTCAAATCTTTCAAAGACTCTCTGGTAGCCTTAATACCCTCTGCATTCTCATATGGCAATACAGACCAATCCATATCTGCCCCATAGGCAATAGCCTCTTTAAATGACATTAGAGGGCGTATCTTAGGTATAATCCCTCTTCTTGACTGCTTAGCAGCACTTTCAGATATAGCTTGCCACCGTTCTAGTTTCTTAGTCTCTTTCTTAACATCGGAATATTTAACTACAGATCTTGCCATCATTACAGGAACAATTTCATATACACCCAGCTCAACAGCCTTTTGTATAATAAGCTCCATCTTATCACTCTTTGGAAGCCCTTGAAACAAGGTGATTCTAACGGGAAGTTCTGTGTGGGTATCACTAATGGAATTAACTGAAGCTATGACTACATCATCACATACACTATTAATTATACAATAACAATCTTTTCCTTGTCCATCACAAATTACAATCTCATCACCGGACTTCATTCTAAGAACATTCTTAATGTGATTAACGTCTTGTCCTGTTATTGATATGCTTTTTTCATTGATTTGACTCTCATTTGCATAAAAGCGGTGCATAGTTAATCTCCTAAAAATAATTAGTAATTATATCATGAATAGTATACCATACTATGGTAATATATTCAAACATTTGTTCTGCAAAAATAGTGACAAAAATGGTACCAGCTACAATTGTACCAGGTACCATAAGAATGTTAATCGTAATGGTACTCTACACCATAACGATTGTTAGTTTTTTGCTACAAAGGATACCCAGTCTCCCATTCTGTTAACCTCTAGGATTGTAAATTGGTTTTTTTCTAGGGAGGCTCTTACTTCATCCTCTTTAGTATATATAATTCCAGAGCTAATAAATATAGCATCCTTTTTCATGTTTTCCTTTATGACATCTGATAAGTGTATAATTACATCTGCGAGGATATTAGCTACTACAAGATCATAAGCTCCTTTTCCTATATACTCGCGTATTCCATGTTCCTCTATAAGATTTCCTGTGGCAAAGGATATTGCTTTATCAGGAATATAATTTTCTTTTATATAATCCCATTCGGAAGCATCAATATGATTAACCATGGCATTTTCGATTGATGTTTGTGTTGCTATCGGATCTATATCAACTCCTAGAGCCTTGGATGCACCTAGCTTATTAGCCACTATGGACAGTATTCCGCTTCCACTTCCACCATCGAGAACAAGGTCACCGGGCTTAAGGTGTTTTTTAATCCCAAGAATACTAAGCTTAGTGGTTTCATGAGAACCGGTTCCAAAAGAAATGCCGGGATCAATCTCTATAACCAAATCATCCGGCATAGCATCGGTAAGCTTCTCCCAGGTAGGTTTGACAACAATTGTATCATCAATACGAAAGGGCTTGAAAAACTCCTTCCAATTATTAATCCAATCCTTATCCTCAGTCTCTGAGACTTTAATATTACCGCTCCCAACATCAACAAAATTAGCAATTTCATTAAGCTCTTCCCTTACCTTATTTAGCAAGGAATCAGTACTTTCATCTGGTTCTAAGTAAAAACTAACCTTAGCTGAATTGTCATTGCTATCTAGCTTGGGAAGTATATCAATAAACATCTGATTTTTCTCTTCCTCAGTTAGCGGTACATTATCTTTAATCTCAATTCCTTCAACACCAATATCGCTAAGCATGCTACTTATTAAATCAATGGCTTCAGTTGTGGTATCAATGGTGTAGTTTATCCATTTCATAGGTATTATCCTCTAGGCTTTCTTCATTTCCAGAACTTCTTCTTACCCTTACTATTATTCTCCTGATTGTCATTGGAATCCTGATTTTTTCCTGACATAGCT
>JAQVQL010000238.1 GCA_028701595.1 Herbinix sp. | reverse complement strand
AATAATTTCTTTGATGGTCCGCTATATTCTCTATAATTTTGTAGAGATTGCTTCTGTAAGGAGAACAAGTTATGTCCGAAGTAAATAAGGATAATAAGGAATTTGAGTTTATAAAAGAGCAAGTATTGCCCAAAAAGCATAAGAAATTCAGAAAATGGTTTATACCATTTCTTATGACAATTCTTATGGCAATTATATTTGGTTTAGTTGCAGTACTTACATTCTGCATAGCAGAGCCTAGATTATATAAGCTGCTAAATAAGGATGAGCCAAATCCATTAGTTGTACCGACGCCTACACCAGCAGAGACAGAACATGATGATACTAATGAAGATGATTCAGAAGATAATCAGCTAGATGATACGGAAGATAATACTGAAGATAGTCTTGAAGATAATACCGAAGATAGTCCTGAAGACAATCCAAAGGATAAACCCAATAATGATCAGGGACAGCCATCTGAAGTAAATGGCGACGAGCCTAATCCTATCATTACAGAAACTATCGAAGCGGATATAGATGACTATGTTGCTATGTATAATGATATCAAGAGGGTTTCTGAAGTGACGGAAAAGTCCATCCTTACTGTATCCAGCATAGTCGACAGCAAGGATTGGTTTGGTAATCCAATCGAGAAAAGAATATACACTACAGGTGTTGTAGTTAAAAATGATAGCAAGAATATAATGCTTTTAGTAAGTCTAGATAGGGTTATGGATGCCAGCAGTATTAAGATAGAAATTAATGAAACAACCTTTATAGATGCTATTCTTCATGATTATGAAAGTGAGCTTAATTTAGCCATTATATCAGTAAATAAGGCAGACATACCTATTAAGTTTTTAGGTAATATAGTTGTAGCTCCAATAGGAGAATCGTATACTCTTGCAGTTGGAAGTCCAGTTATTGCTTTGGGAAGCCCTAATGGTTATCCTGAATCAATTGATATAGGAATTGTTACAAGCAAGGGCAGTATAATTAGCATAACAGATCATGAGCTGGATTTGTTTAACACCAATATAGTATTTAACAAAGAAAGCGATGGTATATTAACTAATTTTAAAGGGGAAGTCGTAGGAATAATTACACGTACCTTAAAGAAGGATATGAATAAAGAGCTTAGTACGGTCTTAGGTATCAGCAAGGTGAAATCATATATAGATAAAATGATAGACCAAACACCCAGAATATATTGCGGAGTAGTGGCAGAGAATTTACCTCAAGAAGCCATGGCAGAGCATAATGTTACCAGGGGGGTCTATGTATATGAAGTTAAGAAAGATTCTCCAGCATTTAGCGCAGGAATGATGAGCGGAGATATTATTCTGAATATAGGAGACCGAGTTGTATCTAATATGAACAATTTTTATAGTAGTATATCAGAGCATGAACCTGGAGCTCAGGTGACTTTCAAAATAAAGCGAACGTCAGGTACCTCAGACGAGGAAATCGAGATAAATGTTGTATTAGAAGATAAAAAACAATAAAGATATTGTGGCTAAGTGGTTGCTTCAAATGGCACCAGAAGGTTACTTATACACCCCACACACCCGTAAAAGTACATCGGCATGATTTGTAAGCCCAAAACGGACCCAAGCGTCCGCTTATGTCTTTACAAATCAAGCGCTTGTTCTTTTAAGGCTGCATTAAGGGTATATAAGCAACCTCCTGAATACTTCTTGAAGCGGCCACTTTTGTTATGTTATGGGAAATTGTATCCGCTACAATAAATAAGGTTTCACTTTATATATCTTTTGTGTTAGGGTATAATATACAGTATAAGCAGATTAGTCCATGGAAATTATCATGATTTATTGTGATACGTCTTTTGTGTCATAATAAATTATGGTGATTTTCATGGATAAGTGCAACATGAGCGAAGGGACGAAGTCCTTGAGCTGCTAATCTGCAATTTCTTATTAGAAAGGTTTAGGTAGACATGAGGTATATCCAAGATTTAAGAGAAGGCGATATGATAAAGAATGAAATTTATCTGTGTAAATCAAAGCTGGTTTTGACTGGAAAGAGCGGCAAGGAATATGTATCTTTGATATTACAGGATAAAACAGGAACAATTGATGCAAAGATATGGGATTTTAACAACGAGATTGAGCAGTATGAAGCAATGGATTTCGTACATATAGATGCGAGGGTTACCAGCTTCCAGGATGCACTTCAGTTAAATATCAGTAAAATATACAAAAGCAGAGAAGGCGAGTATTATCCAGAGGATTATTTTCCGAAGACCAATAAGGACGTCAGCGAGATGTACCAAAAGGTCAAAAACTATATCGGGAATATAAAGGATATGAATCTTAGCTTCCTTCTAGAAGAAATTTTTGTTAAGGATAAAGAGTTTATGAATAAATTCAAGGATCATTCTGCAGCTAAAAGTGTACATCATGGCTTTATGGGTGGGCTCTTAGAGCATACTCTTAGCGTTGCAAATATGTGTGATTTCTATGCGAATAATTATCCAATTATAAATAGAGACCTATTAATATCGGCTGCATTACTCCATGATATCGGTAAGATGGATGAGCTATCAGCATTTCCCAGAAATGACTATACCGACGAGGGACAGCTGTTGGGACATATATTTATAGGAGCAAATAAGGTCTCAGAGAAAATAAAAGGTATAGTGAATTTTCCTGAGAAGCTTGCCGGTGAACTTATTCATTGTATTTTAGCACATCATGGAGAACTGGAATATGGTTCACCTAAAAAGCCCGCAACAATCGAGGCTATGGCACTTCATTTTGCTGATAATACTGATGCTAAGCTACAGACGATGACCGAGCTATTAGGCTCCTATGATTCTAAGGTGGAATGGATGGGTTATCAGAGACTATTTGAATCCAATATTATGAGGAGCACAAAGGGATTGGAATAAAAATGATTAAGAAGAATGACCAGGTTATTATTAATATTGAGGATATCGGAACTAGCGGAGAGGGTATAGGCAAGCATGAGGGTTATACCCTCTTTGTCAATAATACTACCATAGGAGATAAGGCTCTAGTCAAGGTTATGAAGACTGGCAAAACCTACGGCTTTGCCAGATTAGTAGAGATTATGGAGCCTTCTGTGCATCGTGTTAAGCCAAGGTGTCCCATAGCCGATAAATGTGGCGGCTGCCAGATTATGCATATGGATTATGCAAAGCAGCTGGAATATAAAGAAGATAAGGTAAGAAATTGTCTAACAAGGATAGGAGATTTTACTGATATTCCCATGGAGCCTATCTGTGGGATGGATGAGCCTTACTATTATCGTAATAAGAGCCAGTACCCTGTGGGACGAAATAAAGAGGATAATATTACTATAGGATTTTATGCAGGAAGAACCCATTCAATCATTGATACAGAGCATTGTTATATAGGAGCTGAGATAAATACCCCTATAATTAAGTTCTTACGTTCCTTCATAGAGGATTATCATATAGAGCCCTATAATGAAGAGAAGCATACAGGGCTTCTTCGCCACATCCTTATAAGAGTAGGATTTCAGACAGGGGAGATAATGGTCTGTCTTGTGATAAATGGTAAGGAGATACCTCATAAGAAGGAGCTTATAGAAGGCCTTGTTAAGATAACTGATATGAAGTCTATATGCCTTAACATTAATACCTCAAAGACCAATGCTATTCTCGGAGACAGTATAGTGGGGCTTTGGGGAGAGACTTATATAACAGATTATATCGGCTCTATAAAGTACAGAATATCACCCTTATCCTTCTTTCAGATTAATCCGATTCAGACCGAAAAGCTTTATAGCATAGCTTTAGACTATGCCGACCTTCACGGGGATGAGACAGTCTGGGACCTGTATTGTGGAATCGGCACTATATCCTTATTCCTAGCACAGAAGGCTAAGCAGGTATATGGTGTAGAGATAATACCCCAGGCAATTGAGGATGCGAGGACTAATGCCAAGCTTAATGGAATCGAGAATGTAGATTTCTATGTGGGAGCAGCAGAGGATATACTTCCAAGGAAACATGAAGAGGACAATATTAAGGCCGATGTTATTGTAGTGGATCCGCCAAGAAAGGG
>JAQVQL010000237.1 GCA_028701595.1 Herbinix sp. | reverse complement strand
CTCTTCCGATCTTCTTCCTCTTACATCTACCAATAGCTCTGTTCCGATACTGCTTTTATCAACATCAATTAATGCCATGGCAATGGGATAGCCTAGATAAGGTGAATGGGTTCCTGAGCTTGTTCTTCCAATTTCATTTTCACCGTAAAACACAAGGCAATTCTCTCTTGCTATACCTCTTCCTGTTATCTTAAGTCCCACACGGGTCTTAGTAGGCCTTCCTCTATCTATAATACCCTTCTTTCCAATGAAATTATCCTTCTTAAGCTTTACCGCAAATCCCAATCCAGCCTCTAATGGAGATATATCATCATCCATCTCGTGACCATACAGAGGCATTCCTGCTTCTAGACGAAGAGTGTCTCTGGCCCCAAGCCCGCAGGGAATTAATCCCTGGTCAGCTCCTGCATCAAGTAGAAGCTCCCACAGCGGAGCGGCATCCTCATTCTTACAGCATAGCTCATATCCACCTTCTCCAGTATATCCGGTTTTAGATACCATGCAGCTTATTCCAGAAATATCTACATTTTCTTTAAATGTATAGTATTTTACAGGAAGCTCATTGATATCGGAAATCCTTCCAATAATATCAGTAGACTGTGGTCCTTGAAGAGCAACAAGTGACATATCATCTGAGATATCCGATAGCTGTACCTCTCCGAACAGATGCGACTTCATCCACTCCACATCCTTATGTCGATTGGATGCATTGACAACGATTAGATATTTCTCTGGGTTAATCCTATATACAAGGACATCATCGACTACGCCGCCCTCCTCGTTACACATGGGACTGTATTTTACCTGCCCATCCGTCATTCGACTGCAATCATTGGTTACAAGCATTTGAATATTATTAAATGCATCCTTTCCCTTAATAATAACCTCACCCATATGGGATACATCAAATATTCCTGCTGCATTTCTGACAGCTAGATGCTCTGCAATGACGCCTGATTTATATTGTACTGGAAGTAGATACCCCGCAAACGGGACTATTTTTCCTTCTTCACGTACATGGCAATCATAAAGAGGTGTTTTCATATCCATAAATGTTTCCTCCTCGTCTATATAACTTATTATCTGCATCTTGTAAACCAAAAAATTAATCTAAGTACAATATCTACTTATAAGACATGAACCTTTCTTGTATGCAGTTTGTTATGGTGCATTTTGTTGAATTCATTATATTATTTGCATATCATAAAGTCAATAACTCCATGTTCCTTAACAATATAAGATATTAATTTATAGATATAATAATTTAATTATTGATTATCTCTCTTCTAAGTGATTTTTTTCTATTACACAAATACTTTTTGAGTGATGACATCACTCTTGTCAGGTAACCTATCATTTATGCTTTCATATAATACAGTATAAGCAAAAAGGGAGGCACTATATGAGCGAGCTACTACGTATAGATCATATTAGTTATACCTACCATAGCCTTGATGGGGAAACACCGGCATTAATGGATGTTTCCTTTCAAGTTAATGACGGTGAATTCTTAGGCATCGTTGGCCCAAGTGGCTGTGGCAAATCCACTCTGCTTTCTCTAATCGCAGGCTTGCTTACTCCAAGCTGCGGTTCTATATATATTAATGGTAAGGATATAAAATCCTCTGGAAAGAACATTGGATATATGCTTCAAAAGGACCATTTGCTTGACTGGCGAAGCACACTAAAAAATGTAACCCTGGGAATGGAAATTCAGCATAAACTATCCGATAACAGTTATGTTCAAATTAATGATTTGCTAAACACCTATGGGCTGATTACATTCAAGAACTCATATCCCTCCGAATTATCCGGTGGAATGCGACAAAGGGCAGCCCTTATACGTACCCTCTTGTTGGAACCGGATATTTTACTTTTAGATGAGCCTTTCTCAGCCTTGGATTACCAAACCAGGCTTGAGGTAGCAGATGATATATGGGGCATTATTCGTAAAGAGAAGAAAACAGCCATCTTAATTACACATGATATTTCGGAGGCAATCAGTATGTCAGATAGAGTCATAGTATTGTCAAACCGTCCTGGAACCGTTAAAAAGATATTTGATATTAAGCTTTCTATCTCGGATAGGACTCCGTTCTTAGCAAGAAGTGCTCCCGAGTTCAAAGATTACTTTAATTTAATTTGGAAGGAGCTAAATCATAGTGAGCAGGAACAATAGAAAGGTTTCAGGCGAAAGCTTAAACATTTCAGCTGCTCAAAAAGCTTATATTAGAAAGCATATTTTACGTACACGTAGAATTCGAATCTATCAATTGATCATATTAATAGGATTCATTGCTTTCTGGGAAATCAGTACACTTATAGGTATTGTGGATTCCTTTATTTTTTCCAGTCCGTCTCGGGTTGTGAAAACTATTGTGGAAATGACAGCCGGCGGTCAGCTGTTTTACCATATCGGCATTACATTGTTTGAAACACTTGTAAGCTTTGCTCTAGTAAATATAGTCGGACTATTAGTAGCGGTAATATTGTGGTGGAATGACAGTATATCAAGGGTTCTTGAGCCATATCTGATTGTATTAAATAGTCTTCCCAAATCTGCACTTGCCCCTGTATTCATTGTCTGGCTTGGTGCAAATATGAAGACAATAATCGTAGCCGCAGTATCGGTTGCATTATTTGGATCCATCATCACACTATATTCTGATTTTAAAGCAGTTGAAGAGGATAAAATCAAACTAATCTACACACTTAGAGGAAAGAAAAAGGATGTACTTCTAAAGGTAGTCCTGCCCGCTAATATCCCCTCTCTGATTAGCCTTATGAAGGTAAATATCGGTCTGTCTCTTGTGGGTGTAATAATTGGTGAATTCTTAGCCGCAAAGGCAGGCCTCGGCTATCTTATAATCTATGGAAGCCAAGTATTTCGCTTGGACTGGGTTATAATGAGCATAGTTATATTATGTATAGTAGCAACTGGTTTATATAAAGCACTGTTCTATTTTGAAAAAAGGTATAGCAGATAATTTTTAGTGGTATCCCATCATCGGTACCTGGTACCATCATCTTCGGTACCTGGTACCATTAAATTATGCTTAACAAAAATAAATTATTTATAAACATATCCTAAACTAATTATAAATTTCTTATTGCTTATCTATTTAATCTCTAGTAGAATAAGGATATATACAAATTTTAGAAGAGTAGGGTAAATAATGAATCTTTTACACTGCTTTAAGAAAGGCAAGGTTATCGATATGAAAAATTTTGTTATTACGGCTGATTCAAACTGCGACCTCCTTAGCGATTACATTAACGAGAAAAATATTGGCATTATACCCCACTATTATGATCTAAAAGGAATAACCTATGGGGACGAAATAAATCTTACACCAAAGGAATTCTATGACAAGATGAGAGAAGGTCAAATGCCTACCACTATGGCAAGTAATCCAGAGGTTATTCGAGAGACCTTCCAAAAATACATAGATCAAGGTCTTGATATTCTTCATATTAGCTTTTCCTCAACCCTAAGCGGCGGATGTAACAATGTAATGGCAGGGGCTAGAGAGCTTTGCGAAGAAAATCCCGATGCAAAGATTATTGTTGTAGATACACTTAACGTGTCCCTTGGAGAGGGCTTATTCGTTATTAAGGCTGTAGAGATGAAGGAAGAAGGCAAGACCATAGATGAGATTACAGCTTGGCTTGAGGAGCATAAGATGGATTTCTGTGTTAGGTTTACTGTGGATGACCTTTTTCATCTACAAAGAGGTGGCAGAATATCCAAAACCACTGCGGTTATCGGCTCATTAATGAATGTTAAGCCAATATTAAATGTCAATTCAGAGGGAAAGCTTGTCTCTCTCAGCTCAGCTAGAGGGCGAAAAAAATCATTGGCAAGCATCTGTAACAATATGATTGAGAGCATGGGTAAATATAAAGATGAGCATGATGTTATATGTATCGCTCAGGCAGATGCAATAGATGATGCCAATTATCTAGCTAATCTTATTAAGGAAGCTCTTCCTCATAAACAGATTGTTATTAATTATGTAAGTCCCAGCATTGGTTCTCATTCCGGACCCGGAGCAATCGG
>JAQVQL010000236.1 GCA_028701595.1 Herbinix sp. | reverse complement strand
TATATAATCTAACAACCTGTAAAGCATATAATAAAGATAAGATAAATATATGAAGCAGGGGAAGATATATTGAATAGGCTAGACCCAGACATATTATTTATTGAACTAAGGGATGGTGTAACATTGACAGAGCCTATAATAGGTCGTAAATACACCTTGACACATTCAGATATAACAGCTGAACTATTTCTAACTATAGGTTTACAGTATGCCTTTGATAGAATTAGTGATATGAGGGATGAAGTTTTAGCTCAGTGGGTAATGGATGAGTATTTATATTTGTATGTATATGTCTATGTGGATGCCTGGTTGATATGGAATGAGGAAGATGGCAGAATAAATAATACTGATAAATAAGAAAAGATAACATTGTTGCTAAGTAGAACTCTGATAATATTTGGCAACTAGAAAAATAAAAGGTGTTGTTGTAATATAACTTTAAATATTATGGCTACAACACCTTTTAGCTTTATTGAAAAAATACAGCTAGAAACGTTTTTTATTTTGGTCATATTGGTAGAGATTATATGCGCTGCCACCATTAACAATAACAGCGTATATCGGGAAATTACTGCTCCAGGATAATACCTGTATATAGTTATTACCTGCTAGGCTTCCTACTGTTACTGTAAATGAATATGGTCCTTCAGGATCAATTGCACCATCCTTAAATTAATTGATAAAATACCAGAGAGAATATCCGATAAGGAAATCAATTCTATCTTACGAGATTGGAACTTAAATGATACTTGTTAACAAAATGCCTACAAAGATGCAATTCCAAAGCAATATCAAATGTTAGTAGAGGCAGCTTGTGTGATTATACCACTATTTAAGCAAAAGACGGATATATTGCATCCTGAAAATCTTTCTCATTTGAATGGTTTCGCGTCCATTTGGTGTTGCCTCGAGAACATGTTTCTAGCAGTAACGGCTGAGGGATATGCATCAGCTTTACGTATACCTTTAGGAGAAGAAGGCGACTGGGCAAGAAAAGTTTTAAATTTTCCAGAGGATTACCTTATGCCGTGTTTTATTGATGTGGGAAAAGCCAGTGCAAACGCTTCATATGTGGAGCAAAAAGAATATTCTGTAATTGAAAGAATACATAAGAATATTTGGTAGTTGAGCTGAACGTTAGATTGCTAATAAAAGAGGTACAATTACGAGAATGCACGACATGCTGGATTTGTAAGAGGAATAAAGACAGGCTTTATTAAAACCCTATAGCATATATAGATGAGAAGGGAGTAAATACTCATGTAACCAAGCAATTGAGTATCTACTCCCTATTAAATTATTGCTTTTTAGATTAAGTCATTTTAAAGGGCATAAAACCATGGAGTACTTCAGTTATTCACCGAAAGCCTGAGCAAGATCGGCGATTATATCATCTATGTGTTCTGTGCCAATTGACAGACGGACAGTATTAGGCTTAATACCCTGCTCCTGAAGCTCGCGCTCTGTCAGCTGAGAATGGGTGGTTGTAGCAGGATGAATTACTAGAGATTTAACGTCAGCGACATTTGCCAGCAAAGAGAAAATCTCCAATCTATCTATGAATTCCTGGGCTTCCTTTGTACCACCCTTAATTTCAAAGGTGAATATGGAAGCACCACCATTCGGAAAGTATTTCTCATACAAAGCATGATGAGGATGACTAGTAAGCGATGGATGATTGACTTTCTCCACCTTTGGATGCTTTGAAAGAAAGTCTACAACCTTAAGGGTGTTTTCAACATGGCGTTCTATACGTAGAGAAAGAGTTTCTAATCCCTGTAGGAATAGAAATGCATGCAATGGAGCTAGCGTTGCTCCGGTGTCACGTAGGATGATTGCACGTATTCTTGTAACAAAGGCAGCAGGTCCAACAGCCTTAGAGAAGCTGATTCCGTGATAGCTAGGGCTGGGCTCTGTAATGGTTGGGAATTTCCCACTTGCCTCCCAGTCGAACTTTCCGCTATCAACAATTACACCGCCTATTGCAGTACCGTGACCACCAATAAACTTTGTAGCGGAATGGACAACAATATCTGCACCATGCTCAAAGGGGCGTATAAGATAAGGAGTGGCAAAGGTGGAGTCCACAACAAGAGGAATCTTATGTGCATGGGCTACCTTAGCAAACATTTCAATATCAATTAGTGTTGCGTTAGGATTGCCAACCGTCTCAAAAAACAAGGCTTTGGTTTTATCATTTATTGCATTTTCAAAGGCACCCTCTTCATCTGCATCCACGAAAGTTGTTGTGATGCCATACAGGGGAAGTGTATGAGATAGCAGGTTATAGGTGCCGCCATAAATTGTTTTTGCAGATACAATATTATCACCTGCATTAGCAAGGTTTAAAAATGTATATGTAACGGCCGCCGCTCCCGAGGCAACGCCCAGTGCTGCGACGCCTCCTTCAAGAGCTGCAATACGCTGTTCAAATGCATCTACTGTAGAGTTAGTTAATCTGCTGTAAATATTACCTGCATCAGCAAGGCCAAAACGGGCTGCCGCATGAGCAGAGCTATTAAACACATAGGAAGTTGTCTGGTAGATAGGAACTGCTCTAGCATCAGAAGCGGGGTCAGGATTCTCCTGACCTGCATGCAGCTGAATTGTTTCGAATTTATATTTCTCATAATTGTAACTCATAGTAAGGACCTCATTCTTTCTAATTATAATTAATAGGTTTTGATTTATGATATTATGCAGAAAAATCATCTGCGTGCCAAAAAATGATGTTTACTTACAGCGGCACATTCGTCCGTTTCTAAAATTATGCCTGAGCATCTTCAATATTATAGGGTTCACGTAAATGTACCTCCTTACAATTTATTTTACTATATCACATTAAACATACTATGCATATATGTTTAATGTGATATATAATAATCAATAAAATACATTTTGTCAAGATAATAATTTTCCAACAGTAACAAAGCTATAAAAAGCTATAAAAATGAAAAAAATAGTTATAATCCTAAACATCAAATAGGTTTTAATAATATTTGTAAATTTACGGAAGCTATGGTATATTAAAGTTAGCGCAGTTGAACATAGAAAATCAACGGTGCTAATCACAGGTGCGCCGAGGCGTAACTTAATAAGAATGAAGGAGGTGGGCTTAATGAAAAGCTTAGTCGAAGGAAGACAAGGTAACGTTAAGTTAATGGAGGGTGAACTGTTTGGATTACAAGAAAGGTTCAGAGGTATTACCTGCCCGCCTACTAAAGGAGATCCAGGAATATGTTGAGGGAAGCCTCTTATATATTCCCAAGAAAACAAGTAAGGCAAGCTGGGGCAGTAAAAGCGGTGCCAGACAATTAATTGACAGAAGGAATAGTACAATTAATACTTTATTTGAAAGAGGGGTATCGATTGCTGATCTGGCAGAGCAGTACCATTTGGGTGAAGATACCGTTCGAAAAATCGTATATAGGAGAAAATGAATATAACGATTCTATTCCTATACACCAGCTACGGACTGTGGGATAATATATTTGACTGGTCCAGTTAGTATAGAAAGAAAGGGGATGGTTTGGTTGACGAAAAAAATAGAGGTGTTTGAGGTTTAACACTCAAAAAGAGGGGCTGAGATGCCCCTCTTTAAATTTTAGCACTATGTTTATTAATCCTGTAATGACTGATAAATATCATCTGCCAGAGTGTCCAGCTCATGCTCCCTGTCTTCTCGTAAAGAGGATTTTATATCTATCGGAGTTCCCACGATCTCCATGCCCTTCATATTACTTACCAGCTCGGTCATATGCTTAAGAGCGGCAGATGCCCAGGTGTGATTCCCGATCAAGGATACCTTGCGGTTAGTAATGTTTAGAACGGAAAGCTCTCTTATAAGTGCATCCATTGGAAAATATAGCTGCAAATTGTAGGTTGGCGATGCAAATACAACATTACTGTATTTGAATATGTCTGAGATGATATAGGAAGGATGAGTGTCTGAAACATCATACATCCTTATATCCTTAACACCTCTCTCGGCCAGCCTTGTTGCTAAGGCATTAACTGCGTTTTCAGTATTGCCATACATAGAGGCAAATGCTAGTACCACGCCCTTCTTCTCAGGGATATATTTACT
>JAQVQL010000235.1 GCA_028701595.1 Herbinix sp. | reverse complement strand
TTTGTGATAAAATAATTAATACATACTTTACTTACTGTTTCATGTTGCATAAACGTTATGGCTTTTTGAGAGGATGATTATTATGAAAATGCTAAATAAATATATATCTATATTCCTATTTACATTTGCTTTACTTGTTATTTGGAGTCCGAAGGAAGCAAATGCCGCCAATCAGGAAGAGGATACTATAGTTAACGGTGTATATATAGACACTGTAGATATAAGTGGAATGACAGTCAGAGAAGCGCAGGCTGCATTAAAGAATCATATTGAAGGACTTCGTAGCAAGAGCTTTGCGGTCATAATAGGCGATAATTCTACGATTATCACTATGGGTGAGCTTGGTTATAAATATGACGCTAACAATCATATTCAGCATGCTATAGGCCTTGGAAAGGCTGGAAATCTCATTAAGAGGTATAAGGATAATAAAGATATTGAACATGGTAAAAAGATATATCCCCTTACATATTCATATGATGAGAATAAGCTTAGACAGATAATCGAAGAAAAGGCTGAAACATATAAGGTATCACCTAAAAATGCTTCCTTTACTAGGAAAAATGATAAATTTCAATTTACTGACCATGTACTAGGTAGCAAAATGGAGGTGGAACCCACATATACAGCCATAAGGGAGAAGCTGGATAACTGGAATAGAATGGATTTTGTTGTTCATGCTACCATGGTTGATGTGGAACCTCAGTTTACCAAGGAGTCTTTGGAAAAGAGCACGTCAATTCTAGGTGAGTATACTACAAAATATAAGAGCTCCAGTGAGGATAGAGCTGCTAATTTGGCCAATGGAGTAAGGCTTATAAATAATACTGTACTCTATCCAGGAGAGGTGTTCTCAAGCTATACCTATCTATTACCCTTCTCTATTGACAATGGTTATTATATGGCAGGATCGTATAATGCTGGAAGAGTCGAACAGACAATTGGCGGTGGAGCTTGTCAGGTAACCACTACACTATATAATGCTATTCTATTCGCAGAGTTGGATGTTGTTGAACGTTCTGCACACTCAATGACAGTATCCTATGTGGATTTGGCATTTGATGCTGCGATTGCAGAGGGCTCTAAGAATTTTAGGTTTAGAAACAATACTGACATGCCAATTCTTATAGAAGCATTTAGTGAAGACAGAGAAGTCACATTCCGAATCTGGGGTCATGAAACAAGAGATACAGATAAGAGAACCGTCAAATATGAAAATAAGGTTATCAATGAGATAGCTCCTCCTTCTACTGAGGAGATAACCAAGGATCCTACAAAACCCACTTCATATAGGAAGGTTACTCAAAGTGCGAAACGTGGGTATACAGCTGAGCTTTACAAGGTGATTTATGAAAATGGAGTTGAAGTTAACAGAGAGCTTGTTAATAAGAGTCACTATAATGCAGAACCAGCTCATGTAACGATTGGTTCTAAACAAGATTAATTTAGGCTTAAGGGGGGCGGCCAAACTATTATAGTTTGTAGCCCTCTTATATATTTACTAATTAATAGCTAATAATAGGACATAAATACATAGGAGTGATGAGATGTTTACCAAGAAGAACTTGATAAGGTTAATTGTACCGTTGATAATCGAGCAAATTTTAATTGTTACCGTGGGTATGGTAGACGGTATTATGGTTGCTCGTGTTGGAGAGGCGGCTGTATCTGGTGTGTCTATTGTGGACAGCATTAATTTTCTCCTTATAGGGCTTTTTTCTGCCATGGCAACAGGTGGAGCGGTGGTATCTGCGCAGTTATTGGGGCAGAAGAGAGAGAAGAAAGCATCTCTAGCAGGAGAACAATTACTTATGTCGAGTCTTGTTTTATCTGCAATCATAATGGTTATTGCTTTGCTAGGACGAAATCTGATATTGGACATCTTATTTCATGGAGTAGAGCCAGATGTTATGAGAAATGCCAGGATATACTTTTTCTATTCTGCATTGTCATATCCTTTTCTTGCTGTTTATAATGCATGTGCAGCCTTATTCCGTTCTATGGGTAATTCCAAGATATCCATGAGGGTTTCTGTTGTAGCAAATCTGATTAATATTATCGGAAATGCCATTCTGATTTTCGGTTTTAACATGGGTGTAGCCGGTGCCGCAATAGCAACTCTAGTGGCCAGAATATTCTCATCTATTATGCTATTAATTTTATTAAGAAATAAGGAACATCCAATAAGCATCAATAATATATTTAAGATCAGACCGGATATGGTTACGATAAAGCGTATATTGAGAATCGGTATTCCAAATGGCATGGAGAATAGTGTGTTCCAGATAGGAAAGATAGCGGTTCAGGGCGTAGTAGCGGGATTAGGAACAGCCTCAATAACCGCAAATGCTATCTCGTCGAATATCGGAGGCTTCGGAGTGTTACCGGGCTCAGCCATCGGGTTGGCTTTAATCACTGTGGTAGGTCAGTCTGTCGGAGCAGGAGATTATGAGGGAGTAAAAAAATATACAGTAAAGTTACTTAAAATGACACATTTTATTATGGCAGGAATTAATGTTATTATTATCATATTGATACCTTATATCCTTAAGATGTATCAGGTAAGTGACGTAACCGCTGGATTAGCATCCACACTGATGCTTTATCATTGTATTCTTTCAACAATATTCTGGCCTCCTTCATTTGCCCTTCCTAATGCACTACGTGCCGCAGGTGATGTTAAGTTTACTATGTGGGTGTCCATAATATCTATGTGGGTTTGGAGAATAGGCCTTAGCTATCTTCTTGCGATAGTGTTTGAGGTTGGAGTATTTGGTGTCTGGATAGCAATGACTGTCGATTGGGTATTTCGTGCCTCATGTTTTGTATATCGTTTCCACAAAGAAAAATACAGAACTCATTCAACTATATAGAGAAAATGACACATAACTGCCAAATTTTACATTTAGAATATGATTAAGTAAGCTAATAAATACTGGCTTTTAGCCGATATAATATATAGGATAATGCGAATGTAAAGAACTGCAGCTTTTAGGAGGTTACAGATGAAAAAAATCATGAGAATAGGTTTATTCCTAGCAATATGTATGTTAATAACAACTGCAATATATTTATCGTCCAATAATACGGCTTTGGCATCTGAGATTATAAGACCAGATGAATATTTCTTTATTTTTAGCGGTCAGCAGAAGAAAGCCGGTACTGAAATTGAGATGAGAAGTGAAAATGTCATATTAAGTGTTTCTGCTGGAACATGGGAACCTGAGACACAAGTAGAGTGGCTGTCATCTGAACCGAGTGTAGTAGAACTTGAACCATTATCACCATCTTCTAATGTTAAGATGGTGCGAAAAGGGCCTGGTTTCTCTACGATAACAGCAATTGTTAAGCAGGGGACCCTCTCTTACACCTTAAGCTGCTCAATAATGGTTAATCTTGAATTTGATCACCAAAAGACGGGTACGACCATAATAACCACTAATGAAGATAGAATCCTTGAAATAAGTGAAATAGGTGACTCCAAACAAGTATTTTTAAAATATGTTGATTATATACCTGAGGATGAAGCAGAGGCAACATCTGGAAGTGCTATAACTATAGCAACAGCAGCAGTATCTTGGGAAAGTGATAATGAAAGTGTAGCAACAGTAGATGAAACAGGAAAGATAATGGCTGTCGGAAGCGGAAGCGCTACGATATCCGTTATTACTGATACATTGTCAGCAAAGGGTCTTCCATTGATTATTGACTTGAAGGTTGTTGTTGCGCCAAAATTTAGTCTAACCTTTGATAATGTGACCCATGAATCAGGAGATGATAATAAGAATTTTACTCCGGTGAATGACGTACCCTCTAACTTTGTGCTCAATTCAAATGCAACTTATGCGGAAAATCTGAAGTGGGAGGTATTTGACAATAGCACAGGAAAGAAGCCCACTAATGATAAGATGACGTATACAATTAGTGAAAATAGTGGAAGTGTTACTTTTAGCAAAGTAAAAGCTGGGACATATGAAATATACGCATATGCCAATGAGAGCTATAATTATAATACCAGTGCTCCATATGCATATATGAAGATAATTGTACCTATTAATCTTGATAATGAGAATATAGTAATGAACGTAGGAGAT
>JAQVQL010000234.1 GCA_028701595.1 Herbinix sp. | reverse complement strand
GCCAGTATGGTTACAGGCTCCATAGGAATGCTGGCCAGTGCAAGCCTAGGTGAAACCAAGCTTGGCCTATATGAACCCAGCCATGGGTCTGCTCCTGATATCGCAGGTCAGAATAAGGCCAATCCCATAGCAACCATTCTTTCTGCTGCTATGATGCTAAGATATTCATTTGATCTTGATACGGAGGCCGATATGGTAGAAGCTGCCGTTAAGAAAGTCCTTCAGAAGGGCTATAGAACAATCGATATTATGTCACCAGGAAACACCCTTGTCGGATGCGACAAGATGGGAGATCTGATAGTCAGTGAAATATAAATCGATACTTAAATCGGTACCTGGTACCGGATTAAAGAAAATGGGAGGTATAAAGAAAATGGGAATGACGATGACGCAGAAGATTTTAGCTGCTCATGCAGGTCTTGAGAAGGTCAGCTCAGGACAATTGATTGAGGTCAATTTGGATATTGTTCTTGGCAATGATGTCACAGCTCCTGTGGCTATAAGGGAGATGGAAAAGCTTAATACTAAGAAGATTTTTGATAAGGATAAGATTGCTTTAGTACCAGATCATTTCACACCTAACAAGGATATTAAATCTGCTGAGAATTGCAAATGTATGAGAGAATTTGCTATAGATCATGATATTACCAATTATTTTGAAATTGGTGAAATGGGTATTGAGCATGCTCTGCTTCCTGAAAAGGGTCTTGTAGTGGCAGGCGATGTAATTATAGGAGCCGATTCTCATACCTGTACCTATGGAGCTCTGGGAGCTTTTTCTACAGGTGTAGGAAGTACGGACATGGCAGCAGGTATGGCCACAGGCCAGGCTTGGTTTAAGGTGCCTAGCGCATTACGTTTTATTCTTACTGGGAAACCTTCAAAATGGGTTAGCGGCAAGGATATCATCCTTCATATAATCGGTATGATTGGGGTGGATGGTGCCAGGTATAAATCCATGGAATTTGTCGGAGACGGTATAGAAAACCTTACGATGGATGACCGTTTTACCATAGCAAACATGGCTATAGAAGCCGGTGCAAAGAACGGCATATTCAAAGTGGATAGGAATACTATAAAATATATGAATGAGCACTCCGTTAAGCCTTATACAATATATAGAGCCGATGAGGATGCAGTGTATGATGAAAACTATGAAATAGATTTATCTAAGATAAGGCCTACGATTGCATTTCCGCATCTGCCAGAAAATACTCACACAATTGACAATATCGAAGATATTAAAATAGACCAAGTAGTTATTGGCTCCTGTACTAATGGAAGGCTTGATGACTTAAGAATAGCCGCTAAGGTTATGGAGGGTAGAACTGTAGCAAAGGGAATGCGTGTCATAGTATTTCCTGCTACCCAGAAAATATATCTTCAAGCCCTTGAGGAAGGACTACTTTCTACATTTATTAAGGCAGGGGCAGTAGTAAGTACACCCACCTGCGGACCATGTCTCGGAGGACATATGGGTGTTCTGGCAGCAGGAGAACGGGCGGTATCTACTACTAACCGTAACTTTGTTGGACGTATGGGACATGTAGAATCTGAGGTCTATCTTGCAAGCCCTGCAATTGCGGCTGCTAGTGCTGTTACTGGTAAGATATCAGGCCCCGAAGAGCTTGGTTTATAGGAGAGGATGGAGATTAGTATGAAAGCAAAAGGACAAGTACATCGATATGGTGATAATGTAGATACGGATGTTATAATCCCAGCCAGATATTTGAATACCTCCGATCCAAAGGAGCTGGCTGAAAAATGTATGATAGATATTGACAAGGACTTCATAGTCAAGGTTAAGCCAGGGGATATTATGGTTGCAGGAAAGAATTTCGGCTGTGGCTCATCTAGAGAGCATGCACCTATAGCTATAAAGGCCTCTGGTATCAGCTGTGTAATTGCCGAAACCTTTGCCAGAATATTTTACCGTAATTCTATCAATATAGGTCTTCCTATTATAGAGTGCGAAGAAGCATCCAAGGATATAGAGGCTAATGATGAGGTAGAGGTGGATTTTGACAGCGGGAAAATATATAACCTAACTAAGAACAAGCATTATCAGGGGCAAGCATTTCCTGATTTTATGCAAAGAATTATTAAGGCGGAAGGCCTAATAAACTACATCAAACAGAGATAATCAGATAAATGGGGATGAGAATATTGGCATGGTCTATTCGGGGACTATGCCATATTTTCGTTGTCTGCAGTTTGTCTCTTTATGAAGAATTTATGGATTCTATTCTGCGTATGTGATAGAATAATTTACAAATATATATTACAAAGGAGATCACTTATGTGGGTTTTATATGCTTTATTATCAGCGGTATTTGCAGCATTAGTATCAATTCTTGCCAAAATAGGTTTAAAGGGTATTAATTCAAACCTTGCGACAGCCATAAGAACCTTCGTAGTTCTTCTTATGGCTTGGGGTATAGTGTTTTTAACAGGCAAGCAGAAGGATATTACAACACTAACAAGCAAGAACTGGAGATTCCTGATATACTCAGGTCTTGCCACAGGAGCGTCATGGCTTTTCTATTTTAGAGCATTGCAGCTTGGCCAGGTATCAAAAGTTGCTCCTATTGATAAGTTGAGTGTTGTATTTACCATGATACTTGCCTTTATTTTCTTGGGTGATGTAGTCACTCCAAAGGCTATTATAGGAGGAGTATTAATTGCAGCAGGTACTCTGGTAATGGTTTTATAGTTTGATTGTAACCTTTTGACAACTATCATCATAAGCTGAAATAGAACTTTATATAGGTGATGGTAAGTATTATGAATGGAACTATTAGATATACAGTCAGGCCCTATGACACCTTTTGGATGTTGGCACAAGTATTTAATACTACCGCGGAATCAATTATGGAACTAAATCCGGGAGTAGATCCAAGAAATCTTCAAATTGGGCATGTAATTACAATAAGGCCTGGATTTCAGTATTATTCTCCCTATCCTACCGATAATAATATGATGGATAACAATAACATGTCAGGAATGCCAAATAATAGCGTTATTAATGGCGGTATGATGAATGGCAGTATGATTAACGGCGGTATTATGAATGGTGGCATGATGAATGGCGGTATGATGAATGATGGTATGATGAATGATGCCTTTATGGATGACATGATGGATGATTGCGGAATGCTTCCGGATTTGAAAGATTATTTTCGTATGCTTTGGGGACAGCATGTAATGTGGACCAGAATGGTGATACTAGGAATTATATTTGATCTTCCCGAGCTGGAGTTTTCTACACAGAGGCTTCATCGAAATGCTACGGATTTTGCCAATGCACTAAATTCATTTTATGGTAATGAGGCTGTGCAGACATTTGAAAATCTGTTCCAGCAGCATATTACAATAGCCACAGAGCTGATAAACGCAGCAAAAGCGGGTGACACAAATCAAGTGGATGCAATATGGCAAAGATGGGTAGACAATGCAAACCAGATAGCAGAATTTTTAGAAAGTATTAACCCCAATTGGAGTTCTGAGGATTGGAACGCCATGATGATGGAGCATCTGGAGTTAATTGGAGCTAATTTAACAGATTTATTAGAGCATAATTATCAGGCTTTTGTTGAGGGCTTTGATGATATTGAACTACAAGCCATGGAAATGGCCGATATGATGGCAGAAGGAATAGCAATTCAGTTTCCAGGTTAAACAGATATACATTATATGTATAGATAGCAAATGATATCCAGCCTATGTCTTCCCTCAAAAGACTTAAGGCTTATGAGAAGATGAAGAAGCAGAAGGATAGTGCAAGTACGCACCATCCTTCTGCTTTTACCAAGTTAACATTTACCTTGACTTTTGGAACTTAATATGCCAAATACAATAAACTGTTATAGAAGATATTGTATTAAATAAGGAGGATTTATGTTATCACGGGTAGATTATATTAGACAGTCTCTAGAAACCCATTTATTCTTTGGAAGAATTATGAAAGAACATTCATTTTTTCTCCAAACATCCTTTACACCACGCGATGAGAAATTTATTCGGCATGCCGACGAATTGA
The DNA here is from genome assembly GCA_028701595.1 of Herbinix sp. Taxonomy (GTDB): domain Bacteria; phylum Bacillota; class Clostridia; order Lachnospirales; family Lachnospiraceae; genus Mobilitalea. Next base: position 57 of record JAQVQL010000234.1, on the reverse strand, counting down.
GGTTAGCATTTGGTGAGCTACTTGAGGATTGTATAGCCTTATCTAATGGGGTTATAA
>JAQVQL010000025.1 GCA_028701595.1 Herbinix sp. | reverse complement strand
GACTAGTCTTGGAGCTGGGGAGATTATACTTACGAGCTTGGACCAAGATGGTACTAAGGACGGCTATGACCAGGAGCTGAATAAGATAATTGCTGAAAATGTATCCGTGCCGATTATCGCTTCAGGCGGTGCTGGGAAGCTGGAGCATTTCTATGATGCCATTACTATTGGTAAGGCAGATGCTGTATTAGCGGCTTCTTTATTCCATTTTAAGGAGCTTGAAATCATGGAAGTTAAGAATTACCTTCATGAGAGAGGTATTAATGTAAGGTTATGAGTGTGATTACAAATGATTGGCTGGATGCCATAGGAGGAGAATTTCATCAACCATATTATAGAGAACTAAATAGCTTTATAGTTTCAGAATATGGTAGCCGGGTTATCTATCCTAAGGTTGAGGATATATTTAATGCCTTTCACCTTACTCCTTTAAATAAGGTAAAAGCGGTTATCCTTGGGCAGGACCCATATCATAATGAAGGCCAGGCTCATGGCTTATGCTTTTCGGTTACGCCAGGTACTCAGCTACCACCTTCTCTAGTGAATATTTATAAGGAGCTTCATGAGGATATAGGTTGCTACATACCCAATAATGGATATTTGGAGAAATGGGCTACAGAAGGAGTACTATTGCTAAATACAGTGCTAACCGTAAGGGCACATCAAGCCTTTTCACATCAGAGTATGGGATGGGAGAGGTTTACTGATTCGGTCATTAAGGCTGTAAATGATCAGGATAGGCCTATAGTCTTTATACTGTGGGGGAAGCCAGCCAGGGCAAAGAGGAAAATGCTTAATAACAAGAACCACCTGATACTTGAAGCGCCACACCCAAGCCCTTTATCAGCATATAGAGGCTTCTTTGGAAGCAAGCCCTTTAGTAAAACTAATGAATTCTTATTAAGCCATGATATTGATCCTATTGATTGGCAGATTGAGAACATATAATTCATATAAAAATATAAAGAATCGATACTAAACTGAGCCATGTATGTACCCCTATAAGAGCGGGTTCATCAATGGCTCATTTTTTATTTCCTTTTTTTATTTAAGGATTATTTAATAACTAACAAATTATAATCATTTCATAACTAGTGGAAGGGGAGTTGGAATGTATCAAAGAATTATAAAAAAAGATTTAATGCGAAAGAAGACCATGAATATTATTTTGTTATTATTTATTATACTTGCTTCAACCTTTGTCTCAAGCAGTGTTAATAATTTGATATCGATCTCTACCGCACTACCAAACTATTTTGATAGGGCAGGATTGTACGATTATATTATTATGACAATTAATGACGAGAAGAATGATGCTAATATCGCAGAGTTTCTTAATGAAAGCACTCATGTAAACAAATGGGTTACTGATGAATATCTGTATGTTTCGAGGGATGATATAAGGCTTTACGATGGTGAGTTGATTACAATGGACTCTACAGCGATGATTAGTAGAGTAGATATAAAGCAACAGAAATTTTTTGATAGTAATAATGACGAGATTAAAGAAATAGCTGATGGTGAGATATATATGCCAATATATCTAATGAAGAATAATAATCTACAGGCTGGAGATAAGCTATCAATCAAAAAGGATGATTATTCTATTGATCTTACTATCAGGGATAGCTGCAAGGATGCATTTATGGGTTCATCTATGATGGGGGTTATAAGGCTGCTCGTTAGTGATAATGACTATTCTAGAATTAATGAATATTTAATACCAGAAATTCAGGGAAAGCTATATTCGATTGATGCACATGATATAGAAGCATTTAAGAAAGAGTATAACAAGGAAGGCTTTGCAGTCGTATTTAGTGGCGACCAAAGCATGATTTCAACAACCTATATTATGGATATGCTAATCGCACTACTTTTTCTTGTTGTCAGTGTATGTCTGATAGTTATATCATTTGTAATACTAAAATTCACCATACTATTTACCCTACAGGAGGAGATTCGTGAGATAGGAGTTATGAAAGCAATAGGTATAAGAAGTAGGAGGATAAGAGGACTATATATTTTAAAATATCTTATTATCTCTATAGTGGGAGCATTACTGGGTTTTCTCTTAAGTATTCCATTTGGTAATATGTTGCTGGATCAAGTTTCAGAAAACATCATAATATCAAATAATGCAGGTGGGGTGTTTGTTAATGCCATATGTTCACTATTAATAGTTGGGGTAGTAATATTCTTCTGTTATAGCTGTACCCATCAGATTAATAAATTATCGCCCATAAGGGCAATTAGGAACGGTTCAGAAGGTGAGCGCTTCAAGAGAAAAGGACTTCTAAGACTAGGTAAAAGTCATTTACCAACAGTATTATATTTAGCTATGAATAATATTTTTTCTGCTCCTAAAAGATTCGGAGCACTTGTAATAACCTTTACCATCGGCATTATACTTATTATAGTGCCAATTAATACCATAAACACCCTAAGTGACAAAAGCTTAATAGCTCAATTCAATATGGCTGAATCAGATGCCTATCTTATAAACGAGAGTAAACAAATAAAATATATTACAGGGGGCAATCGTGAATTTATTAGTAATGATACCAATGCTATGGAGGAAAAACTTAAGGATAATGGAATCAATGCATCTGTTTACTGTGAGGTTATGTTTCAGTATCGGATAACTCATGGAGACTATAGTGTTAATTCTATGGCAATGCAGGGCGTAGGTATTTCTGCTGAGAAATACTTATACACATCAGGTCAAGCCCCTAAGTACTCTAATGAAGTGGCAATAACACATATAACCTCTAAGGAAATTGGAGCTTCAATAGGAGATACAGTAAAGATAAATACAGGCAATGCAACTAATACCGAGAAGGAGTATATGGTAACTGGAATTTATCAAACTTTGAATAATTTAGGAGTAGGAATACGTTTCTCTGAGAAAGAAGAACTTAATTATCTTAATGTAACAGGGGTTTTCCCCATACAGATTAAATATATAGATGATCTATCAGAGGATGGGGAAGAAGAGTATTTGGATAGAATCAAGAAGATTTATTCTGGCCTTATTGTAAAGAGCGGTGATGAATATATAGAAGATTTTTTAGGGGATATTACGGAACAACTAGAGGGAACGAAACGGCTTATAGTAGGAGTTATTGTACTAATAAATATTCTTGTTACAATCCTTATGGTAAAGACCTTTATTATTAAGGAGAAAGCAGAGATTGGCTTACTTAAGAGTACTGGTTTTAGAAATAGTTCCATAATAGGTTGGCAGGTGCTTCGCATAGGTATCATACTTATTATATCCATGGTACTTGGTACGATACTATCTAATCCTATATCACAGATCTCAACAGGGAAAGGCTTTGAAATGATGGGTGCAAGTCATATAGAATTTGTAATTAAGCCCTTGGAGGTATATGTGCTTTACCCATTACTTATATTAGCGTTAACCTTGATTGCAAGCATAATCACAGCATTACAAATAAGAAGGGTTTCTGTTCAGGAGACTCATAATATAGAATAAGAGGAGGATAGATATGAATAATGCTCTTGATGTAAAGAATTTATGTAAAACCTATATAGTTAATAAGCGTCAAAATAACGTATTAAAGAATGTAAATTTCACTATAAGAGAAGGAGAGATGGTGGCTGTTATGGGTCCCTCTGGTTCGGGCAAATCAACACTTCTTTATACAGTATCAGGAATGGATAGTATAACCGCAGGAGATTCTATGTTTTATGGGAAAAACATAGGTGAGTTGAATGTAAATGCACTTGCAGATTTAAGACTTGATGATATGGGCTTCATCTTTCAACAGATGTATATGCTTAAGAATCTAACTGTAGTTGATAACATAATCCTTCCTGCTTATCAGTCAAAAAAAGGTGATGAAAGCAGAAAAAAGATACTAAGAAGGGGACAGGATTTAATGCGTAAGCTAGGGATTATAGAAATCTCAGACAATGACATTAATGAGGTCTCTGGTGGACAGCTCCAGAGGGCTTGTATCTGCAGAAGCATGATTAATAATCCTAAGATGATTTTTGCTGACGAACCGACAGGAGCCCTTAATCGCACTGCATCAGATGAGGTAATGTCTGAATTAATAAAAATCAACCTAGAGGGAACAACCATAATGCTAGTGACCCATGATGTAAAGGTTGCTGCAAAATGTTCAAGAGTATTGTATATTGTTGACGGAAATATTAAGGGAGAGTATAATTTAGATAATGCTGGAAGCGATATTCGGCCGATAGAACGCGAGAGAGAGCTTAATAACTGGCTTATGGAAATGGGCTGGTAAGTGTGAGGTGTATGAGATATGACTGATATACTTATAGTCGAAGACAATAAAGAGATTGGCAATCTTCTTCGAGATTTCTTAAAGGCAGAGGGATATACCGTGCAACTTGTGGAAAGCGGCGAAGAAGCTCTAGCCTGCTTTAGTGCAGAAATCATACGTCTATTAGTACTAGATATTATGCTTCCTGGTATCGATGGGTTTGCTGTATGTAGTAAAATCAGGGAGCAATATAACACACCTATTATAGTAGTAAGCGCCAAGGTAGGTAAAGAGGATAAAATAAATGGTCTACTTCTTGGTGCGGACGATTATATAGAAAAGCCCTATGATATAGATATATTATTAGCTAAAATCAAGGGCGTTTTTAAGAGAAGCTATAATAGTGATAAACTGATCGATGGAAACATAATGCTTGATAGGATACAAGCTAGGGCATATTGCAACGATATGGAGTTGTCTCTGACTAGCAAGGAATATAATTTGCTGCTTCTTATGGTGGAGAACAAAGGAAGAACACTTAAGAAGGAATGGATTTTTAATAATATATGGGGATTTGACAGCTTTAGTGAGCCACAGACATTAACAGTACATATCAAATGGTTAAGAGAAAAGATAGAGGAGGATCCTAAAAACCCTAAGAGACTTTTAACTGTATGGGGAGTGGGATATCGTTTCGAATAGCCGGTGTAGAGGGGATTACCAATGAAGAGATTGAATCAAGTATTTGTCATAGTGGTTATGGTATTCGTCGCTGTTACAGTCGCTAGCAATTATTTTATTATTACTATTGGTGCTAAAGAAGACTATCGAACATATAGGGTAGAGATAAACCGAATTCAAAATGAAATTGAGCAAAATGGTATCGAAAGCATTAATCTTGATAATTATAACTGTATCAGTAAGCTGACTGTCCTTGAGAATGAGGGAGAGCTTACTGATACAGATTTTTTTGAGGGTGAAGGCAGTGATTATGTAATCAAACGGATATCAGGAGACTTCTATCGCTTTGATTATAAGTCTGAGGGGAGTGAAGATTACAAGCAGGTACATATTGGGATGAATATTACCTTGGCCATTATATTCGCTATAGTTATAGTTGTTCTTATGTATGTAAAATATAATATATTAAGGCCATTTCATATAATTAAGGATATTCCATATGAGCTTTCACGGGGTAATCTAAATATCGGACTAAAAGAGAGCAAGAGTCGTTACTTTGGAAAGTTTGTATGGGGACTTGATTTATTGCGAGAAAAGCTAGAGAGGCAAAAGCAAAAGGACCTTGATATGCAAAAGGAAAAGAAGACCCTTGTACTATCTTTATCCCACGACATAAAGACTCCCTTAAGTGCCATAAAGCTATATTCAAAGGCTCTTATTAAAAATCTATATGATAGTAAGGAAAAGAGGACCCGGATAGCGCAGAATATCAATAATTTGGCAGACGAAATCGAAGGCTATGTCTCGGATATTATAAAGACCTCAAGTGAAGAATTTATGAATTTGGAGGTTAATAATAGTGAGTTTTATCTGGAGGACCTTATGAATAGGATAAAAGCCTATTACAATGAAAAGCTAGATGTTCTAAAGATAGAATTCCATATAGAAAAATACTGCAATTGTCTGCTTTGTGGGGATTTAGACAGGGCTATTGAAGTACTTCAAAACATCATAGAAAATGCTATAAAATATGGTGATGGAAGGAGGATTACTCTTAGCATTAAGGATGAGGAAGACTGCCGTCTGATAACCGTTATTAATTCCGGCCCCTCCTTATTAAAGAATGAGCTTCCATATTTATTTAACAGCTTTTGGAGAGGCTCTAATATCGGTAATAATAGTGGTAGCGGTCTAGGCTTATACATATGTCGACAACTAATGCTTAAAATGCATGGTGATATATTTGCAGAATGTAAGGACGATGAAATGCAGGTCACAGCCGTATTTCGTATGTTATAAAATCAAGAATAAAAGCCCTGAATTAATCAGGGCTTTTTATGACTCATATTTTATTGGCCGGAGGCTTCATTCATATTTTTTAAAGCCGTAGACAGCATTAGCTTGATGCGGTTAAGTTGATTTACCTCACTGGCACCGGGGTCGTAGTCGATGGCCACGATATTTGCCTCAGGGTGCTGCCTTCTTAGTTCTTTTATTACACCCTTACCTACGATATGGTTGGGCAAACATGCGAAGGGCTGGGTACATACAATATTATATACACCGCTATGCATAAGCTCCAGCATTTCTCCTGTAAGGAACCATCCTTCACCGGTCTGGTTACCGATGGATACCACATCTTCGGCATACTCTGCCAGCTTCTTTATATGAACAGGAGGATGAAAGCGCTTACTTTTCATAAATGATTTAACGGCCTCCTTACGAAGCGTTTCTAAGGCCCAGATAACGATATTAGATATCACAGCGCTTTTTTTACTCTTTCCTAGGTATCTTGCTTTGAAGTTATTATTGTAAGCGCTATACATGAAGAAATCTAGCAAATCAGGCATTACCGCTTCTGCACCCTCTGCCTCCAAGAGATCAACTAGATAATTATTGGCTGATGGAAGGAATTTCACTAGTATTTCGCCTACAATACCTACCTTAGGTTTCTGCATATCCTCATGAATAGGAAGATTATCAAAGTCCTTGATAATTCCTCGTATATTTTTCTTGTATTCTCTCCATTTACCCTTTTCAAGAGATTTTATACACTTATCGCGCCATTCCCTATGAAGGGCATTAGCTGAGCCTGGAACCTTCTCATAAGGTCTTACCTTGTAGAGGACCCGCATGAAGATGTCTCCGTATACCAACGCTTCCATAGCAGAAAGCAGAAGCCTAGGTGTAACCTTAAGGCCAGGATTTTTCTCAAGACCAGATGCGCTTAAGGATATAACTGGTATCTGAGACATGCCTGCCCTTTCTAGGGCTCTTCTGATAAATCCTATATAATTGGTTGCACGACAACCCCCACCTGTCTGCGTGATTATGACTGCGACCTTATTCAAATCATATTTTCCTGACAGAAGAGCGTCCATAACCTGACCTACGACCATCAGTGAAGGAAAGCAGGCGTCGTTATTAACATATTGTAGACCTACGTCTACTGAGCGACGATTGTCATTAGGAAGTATCACCACATTATAGCCTCCGTACTTGAAGGTGGGCTCTAGAAGCTCAAAATGGATAGGAGACATCTGTGGTGCCAATATGGTATAGGTATCCTTCATATCCTCTGTAAATATTGCTCTTTGATAAGCAGAAGATACTACCTCGGCCTTATAACCCTTGTTTTCTCTTTCCTTAACCGCTGATAGTAGTGAGCGGATACGGATTCTTGCTGCCCCTAAATTGTTGACCTCATCTATCTTTAATACAGTATATATTTTACCTGACCCAGATAGAATGTCATTTACCTGGTCAGTTGTTACCGCATCTAAGCCACAACCAAATGAAAATAGCTGTATAAGCTCTAGGTTAGGCTGAGTTCGTACAAAGGAAGCCGCAGCATATAGTCGAGAATGAAACATCCATTGATCTACAACGATGGTAGGGCGGTCCACTTCGGATAGGTGGGATATTGAATCCTCGGTTAATACGGCTACACCAAAGGAATTAATCATTTCAGGAATTCCGTGATTAATTTCAGGGTCTATATGGTATGGTCTACCGGCTAATACAATTCCCTTTCTGCCGGAGACACGAAGATATGCCAAGGTCTCCTCGCCTTTCTTTCTGAGATCGTCTCTGGCCTGAGCCTGTTCATTCCAAGCGGCTTTACATGCAATCACTATTTCATTCTTATCAATGCCTTTTTCTTTGAATATCTCTACTAAACGATTGGATAGAACCTCTTCATTTTCAAAGGATAGAAAATGATTGGCAAATTCGATAGATGGATCTCTAAGCTCCTCCACATTATTTTTAATGTTCTCGGGATAGGAAGTTACTATTGGACAATTATAATGATTATTTGCTCCAGGAACTTCATTCCGTTCATACGGAATACTCGGATAGAAGATGTATTTAATTCCATTATCGATAAGCCACTTAACATGGCCATGAACTAGCTTTGCGGGGTAGCATTCCGATTCACTTGGAATTGATTCGATTCCAAGCTCATAAATCTTTCGGCTGGAAGTTGGAGATAATTCTATATGGTATCCCAACTTCGTAAAAAACGTATGCCAGAAGGGGTAATTCTCATACATATTGAGTACCCTAGGGATTCCAACAGTGCCTCGGGGCGCTTCATCCTTAGGAAGTATTGGATAGTTAAAATATCTATCCATTTTATAATCATATAGATTAGGTATATTATCAACGTTCTTTGCCTTACCTATACCACGTTCACATCTGTTACCGGAGATGTAGCGTCTACCGCCGGTAAATTTGTTGATGGTAAGTGTGCAGTTATTTGTACATTTTCCGCAACGGGCAAGGGAGGTCTCAAATTTGAGTTCATTAATCTGGTCAATGGTCAACATGGTGCTTTCATTACCCTCATAGTGTTCTCTTGCAATTAGAGCAGCGCCAAAGGCTCCCATTATACCGGCGATGTCAGGTCTTACTGCTTCACAGCCAGATATGGTCTCAAAGCTTCTAAGAACTGCATCATTATAGAAGGTTCCACCTTGAACTACCATTTTATTTCCCAAATCCTTGGGATTTGTAATCTTTATTACCTTGTATAAAGCGTTCTTAATAACAGAATAGGCCAAACCTGCTGAAATATCTGCAACGGTTGCACCCTCTTTTTGCGCTTGCTTTACCTTTGAGTTCATGAACACAGTACATCTGGTACCCAAATCGATGGGGTTTTTGGCGTAAAGAGCCACCTTAGCAAAATCTTCAACCTCGTAATTTAAGGACTTAGCAAATGTTTCTATAAATGAACCACAGCCTGAGGAGCATGCTTCGTTAAGAAGAACGTTGTCTACAGAATTATTTTTTATCTTAATACATTTCATATCCTGACCACCGATATCAAGGATGCAGTCTACATCCGGCTCAAAGAAAGCGGCAGCATGGTAATGGGCAACGGTCTCTACCTCGCCCTCATCAAGTACCAGAGCAGCCTTAATCAAGGCTTCACCGTAACCGGTAGAGCAGGAGCGGACTATATTTACATTCTCGGGAAGGAGCTCGTATATTTCCTTCAGAGATTTTATTGTGGTCTTTAAGGGACTACCGTTATTATTGCTATAGAAGGAATATAAAAGGGAGCCGTCCTCACCGACCAAAGCCACCTTTGTCGTGGTTGAACCGGCATCTATTCCTAGGAAGCAATTTCCCTCATATTCACTAAGGTTGCCCTTCTTTACTGTATGTACAGAATGTTTCTTTATAAACTCATCGTATTCATTCTCGTCCTTGAACAGGGGTTTCATCCGATGGACTTCGAAGTCCATCTTAATTCCTTCAGACAGCTTCTTATGGAGAGATGATAGCGTTCTACTATCTTCCTCTTTGGAATTCATGGCTGCACCAATTGCAGCGAATAGATGAGAATTTTCAGGAGATATAATTTGCTCATCGGTAAGCTTAAGGGTGCGGATAAATGCATGCCTTAGTTCATTTAGAAAATGTAATGGACCACCTAAGAAGGCTATATTACCTCTTATTGGCTTTCCACACGCAAGTCCGCTTATTGTCTGATTTACTACAGCCTGGAATATAGAAGCAGATAAATCGGGCTTTGTGGCTCCTTCATTTATAAGAGGCTGAATATCTGATTTTGCAAAAACTCCACACCTGGCGGCGATGGGATAGATTGCCTTATAATCCTTGGCATATTTATTTAGCCCTGCCGCATCAGTTTTTAGTAGGCTTGCCATCTGATCGATAAATGAACCGGTACCTCCGGCACATATACCATTCATTCTCTGTTCAACACCGTTGGAAAAATATATGATTTTGGCATCCTCTCCTCCAAGCTCTATTGCTACATCAGTCTGAGGAGCATAGTCCTGCAAGGATGTGGCAACAGCAATAACCTCCTGAACAAAAGGAATATCCAAGTGTTTTGATATAGTTAAACCGCCTGAACCAGTTATAACAGGCTGTATATTTAGATCACCAACTACTTCCTCGGCCTTTCTCATTAAGGAAGCTAAAGTCTCCTGAATATTTGCATAGTGCCTTTCATAATCAGAAAATAGTAGCTCCTTGCTATTATTGGTTACTACAATCTTAACTGTCGTTGAACCGATATCAATACCTAAAGAAAAATTATCGCTCATAATAAATTACTCCTTAATTTCAAAACAAGAATGATAGCTCAATATTAGGTCCTTATCTAAACCACACCCAAGAAAAGTCAACTTCATATATTATACGATACATAATTATTAAGTTCAACATCCTATTTATTAGAAATACTTAAGAACAAGTAAAGGAATCATTAAACATATATTAATTATTTTTGTATATTGACTTGTTTATATTATATGCAAATGTAGAAAAGTCTGCTAATTAAGTCGTCTTTTGTATTGCAAGAAAATCACTAGCCTATACAGTCCCATTTGATTAATTATTGAATATAATGGAACTAATCATTGTAGCAATCTGTTCATAAAGGAGAAGGAGACATCTTGTTCTGTTTATTTTATGAAATAAAACAAGGAGATACATTATATTCAATCAGCAGAAGATATAACATGAATATAAACACCATAATAATGGCAAATCCCTTTATCAATATATATAATCTCCAGATAGGTGATGTAATCTGCCTACCCAGTATTCCACAAAGTGGATTTGCTCATTTAACCACTTATTTAATTGAAGATGGTGACACCTTGGGTTCTGTTGTTGATAAAAGCAATATTAATCTGGCTGATTTACTAGCAATAAATGATATATATTCCATAAGTCTATTGCCGGGTACAACGCTTTCAGTACCTATCCTGGGAGAAGGAGAAGGCGGAATTGTTCTCTAAGTTTCTTGATAATGTGGCAAAAAAGTGAGGTGAATTAGTAATCACCTCGCTTTTTGTTTTGTTTGACAAAGGATATATAAAAACATATAATTAATTTGAATTTTGGGTGTTTAGTAGTGGAAGGGTAAGAGATTTTTATACCTACAAGAAAACAAGATTTATATTACAGATACTTTATAGGAATGCATCAACATCATTAAGATCCAATGAGGTTGTACTTGAAAAGATGCTAAAGATTGATAATATTAAGAGATATCCGGAGGATGAAGACCTTCTTGAGGATGTAATTATCGAGAATAAGCAGGCTATAGAGATGGCTAATATCTACAGTGGAATATTGTCGGGTACTATGGATGCCTTTGCTTCAATTATTTCTAACAACCAGAATAATGTTATGAAATTTCTTGCTGCGATAACCATAGTTCTTTCGATTCCCACTATGATTGCCAGCTTTTATAGAATGAATTTTATTAATATTCCTGGTGGAGATACACCCCATGGTTTTGTACTTGTGACAGTGGCAGCATTATTGATTACAGTATTACAGTTCTTATATTTAGAAAGAAAAAACTTTTTTAACAGATATGAAAGACAAAGTGTAGTGTGAAAAGTCATTGATTTTTCTACTCTATATTGTCGGAACGGAGATTATTATGAGATTTATTCAACTATTGGAGAAGAAGTACGGAAGATATGCAATAAAAAACCTTATGAAATATGTTATATTATTATATGGAGCAGGACTCTTGATATACACATTTAATCCTAATGCATTTATATATCTAGGCTTAGATATAGATAAGGTTTTAAAAGGTCAGATATGGAGGCTGGTTACTTTTTTAATTCCATATGTAACATTTGGTAGCAATATCTTCTTTGTATTGATAAAAGCTTATCTATTCTATATGATAGGAAATTCCTTAGAAAATGCATGGGGTTCTTTCAGACTCAACCTGTACTTCTTCTCAGCAGTAATATTTAATATAGTGGCAGCATTTATTGTATATGGAGTGTTTAATTTCAATATACTGGGTGGAATCATGATTATCTTTATGTCTCCATTAGAAATCATATATAGTTCTATGTTCTTTGCTTTTGCGGCTTTATATCCAAACACTCAGTTCTTGGTATATTTTATCATCCCAATCAAGGTGAAATATCTGGCCTGGTTTAGCGGGGCTATGTATATATATAATAGTTATAGATTGATTGCTAGTGGATTTCCCTTAGGTATAATTCCAATCGTAGTGTCCTTTATTAATTTCCTGATCTTCTATTTGGCAACGAGAAACAGTCGAATTGTTTCGCCAAGGGAATTTGAAAGAAGAGCGAAATTTCGCAGGCAGATGAATGAGGGAAGGCAACAAGGAAATGTTACAGAATTTAAAGGGAAAAATGTAATCACAAGACATAAATGTGCCATCTGCGGAAGGACCGAACTAGATGATGATAGTCTAGAATTCAGATTCTGTTCAAAATGTAATGGGAATTACGAATACTGTATGGATCATCTGTTTACACATGAACATACACGGTAAGAGGATTGCGCATCGTGAGCTACTAATCCAACTATATAAAAATTAAAATAATCAATAGGAAGGTTTCATATGAGCAAGAATCTAATAAGTATATATAAGGATATCATAAGCAATCACAATCTAGAAGAATCCATACCTGAACTCTTTAATATAGCAGCAGAAAAGTATAATACCTATGGAACAGTTAGGCTGGCTCTTTATTATTATACAGGGTATGAAATGTATTGGGACGAGAATTGGACAGGTCAGCCAGATAAATATATCAAGATTATCAATAATATTATTTCAGATGCTATATTGCAGGTAAGAAGCAAGGAAGAGTTAGAAAAGCATGTAAAACAGATAGATGAAATTCGCAAAAGCATCACTGGACGAATGGAGATGTTAACGCTATTTGTGGATTTATTTGAAATATATGAGTATGCCTTAAATCGTGTGGAATATAGATTTGAGGAGATGGACCAGATTAATGAGGATGAAGAGCTTGCAAAAGAAGTGCTTCGTTATATCTTTGATGTCGAAGATAATATGATGATTAATGAAAGAATAAAAGAGGTAATTGGTCAATTACCGGTCCGTATAACAAAACAAAAATACTTTGATTATATAAGTGATAGTCTTTACGGGCTTAACGGAGCTAGTGAGGATATACTAGAAACCTATATATATATAATAAGAAGCTGTGCTATGCTTGATCTTTCTTCTGATATAAAGGAAGCCTATCCTGTACTTTGGGATAAGAAGGAGCAGCTAGAGAGACTGGATTTTAAGAATATCACTAAGAATCAATACGATGAGGCAACCTCGCTTGTGCAGGAGGCGGTGGTGTTTATGGAGACAGAATCCTCAGCCTATTACAATCTTATTGAGCTTGTTAATGAACTGTATACTGTTTTACTGTGTACTCCTTATATAGGACAAGCTTCAGAGAATCATAATGAACATGGAGAAGCAGCACTTCATATAATCAAAAGTATAAATAATGCATTTACAAAGGATAAGCAGGAAGAGCCTACATCCGATATACTTGATAGCTTTGGGATTATTGAAGGATTACAAGAGGATATGGAGTACGATATAATAAGCCTTGAGGACATTCTTTTTCATATTGATAAGAACCATAGAACGATTGTGGATAGCCTTGGAAAAGGAGAACGGCTACACGCCCTGCTTTATAGCAAGAATCTTCATAGTAGCAGTTTGTTTATAGAACTGGACAGTAAAGAATCAGAGGAGCTTATTGATAGGGAAAGGCTTGGTAAAGAAATAAACAAGCTAGTAAAAGAACTTGAAGACAGGTTCCAAAGCTTAGACCGCGTCATAGTCAGGGCAATTATGGCAAATACCATGAGTAAAATGCCAGTATTCTTTAACAGCCATACCGAGGTTATGGAATATGTTCTATATTCTCTGAATAAATGCACGGATATAGCAGAAAAATATGCCTCTATGGAGATTATTGAAAGTATGATAGAATAAAAGTCCTGTATTATAGGTGGTAATTTGTGGAATACTTTTACGGAATACTTCTTATAAGTGGATTGGCTTGGAGGGCTAGGTATGATACAATGGACATCAAGAATATATGTAAGCAAAAACCTTAAGAAAAAAAGGGATAAATCCATTGATTCTATTAATAACAGAAGGCTTACTTATGATATCTATTGTATAACATTTGCTTCTTCAACTGAGAACCTTTTTGATATAATGAATGCAAATGAGTTATTGTTTCCACATTACCAGAAAACAGATATAAAAATTGTTGGACTTGCAAAAGGTAAAGATGAGGCAACCAACCTTGTACAGGATATGCTTATGGAGGTATATGATAAGACAGGTGCGTTTGACGTGAGAACTTATTTTACATAGTTCTTAAATAAACGGGATTCCACTAAGAAGGCGGTTAAGTATGTTATCCGTGATTTTATTAATTTTAAAAATAATAGGAATTGCTTTATTAGTAATACTTAGCATGTTACTCTTTATCATGCTGATTGTATTATTAGTACCTATACGCTATAGGGTGAAGGTTGAGCACGGTGATGCCTTTGCTTTGGAAGGTGGTGTCAGTTGGCTTCTTCATTTTATTCATGTACGAATTTCCCAATCCGGCAGTAATCGTAGAATATGGATAAGGATTTTGGGAATTTTAATATATGATAGCTTAAGACCTCCCAAGGCTAAGAAAACTAAGGTTGCCAAGCGAAAGGCTAATGGTGTTAAGAAGAAAGGTATTCTAACGACACCTAACGATGTAAGGACATCTGAAGATATTACAACATCTAACGATGCAACAGCATCTAATGATGCAACAACATCTAACGATGCAACAACATTTAATGATGCAACAACATTTAATGATGCAACAACATTAAAAGATGCTACTAGAACAAATGAAGCTGAGAAAGAAGACTCGACACAGGAAAAAGCACATTCTAAGGAATCCGAACAAAGTTTTTTCGGTAAAATAATAGAAGGCTTTAGGAAGATAAAATCTAGAATTAAAAGCTTTTTGGAATTGATTAGGAGTAAAATAAAGGGGTTCATACAAAAGCTTTCTAATATAAAGAACAAAGCAAGTCTGATACTTAATTTTATAAATGATGATATTAACAAAAAGGGTTTTTTCTTTACCTATGCAACTCTTAAAAAAGTATTAAAGCATATTCTACCCAAAAAAATAAGGTCAAAGCTTATATTCGGAACCGGAGATCCTTGCAGTACAGGACAGGCACTTGGAGCATTTGGGATATTGTATGGCTTATATGGTGACAAACTTCAGATTACTCCTGATTTTGAGAACAAGGTTTTTAAAGGCAGCCACTATGTAAAAGGAAGAATAAGAATCGGGACACTACTAATAATAGTAATTAAACTATTATTGGATAAGAGATTTAAAGATTTAAAGATGAATTATCAATTGCTAAAGGAGGCGTTATGATGTCTGAGAATAATTTCAATTCAACGGTAGAATCATTATTTAAAGGAATGGACAGCTTTATAACCACAAAGACAGTAGTAGGTGATGCTGTAAAATTTGATGATGGGACAATTATTTTGCCATTAGTCGAGGTTAGCTTCGGTGTAGGTGCAGGTGCATTTGCAGGTAACAATAAGAATAATGCAGGAGGAGGAATGGGTGGTAAGATTACTCCCAGTTCTGTACTGGTAATTCAAAACGGATCATCTAAGGTGGTTAATGTCAGAGAAAAAGATGGTATGAGTAAAATCCTTGATATGGTTCCAGATGTTATCAATAGGTTTTCAAAAAATAAAAAAAACAAAGATATGGATGATAAAGTAGCAGAAGCTATGAATCATGCTTCTGACGATGTTATTCATGAATAGGAAATTTATTAGAACTATAGACGGACTCTGGATATATTAAAAAATTGCTTGCATTATGGCTTATATTCTGATAGAATAAATTTGTTTGTTAGGCCAAATGGGCCTAAACTCTTACCTAAGGAGGTGCTCTTGATGGCAAAATGTTCAGTATGTGACAAAGGTGCTCACTTTGGAATAGCTGTGAGTCATTCTCATAGAAGATCAAATAAGATGTGGAAATCCAATATTAAGTCTGTAAAAGTTAAAGTTAACGGTGCAGCTAGAAAAATGTATGTTTGTACTTCCTGTCTTAGATCCGGAAAA
>JAQVQL010000233.1 GCA_028701595.1 Herbinix sp. | reverse complement strand
AGGATAAGCATGGTGTTATCAAGGACTTATCTGAAATTCAAGCTGTAGGGCATAGAGTTGTACATGGTGGAGAAAAGTTCTCTTCTTCTACCATAATAACCGATGAGGTAATTGATGCGATTGAAGAATGTAATGATCTTGCACCTCTTCATAATCCTGCCAATTTGATTGGTATCAGAGCATGCAAGAGCTTGATGAAGAATGTTCCTATGGTGGCAGTATTTGATACAGCATTCCATCAGACCATGCCAGATAAAGCTTATCTATATGCTCTCCCTATGGAATATTATGATAAATATAAGATTAGAAAATATGGCTTTCATGGAACAAGTCATAGCTATGTATCTGAGCATTTGGCAGATTTTTGTGGATTAGATATAAATAATTCTAAAATTATAGTATGCCACCTTGGCAACGGTGCAAGTATCACAGCCGTTCAGAATGGTAAATCTGTTGATACAAGCATGGGCTTTACACCTTTATCAGGTCTCGTTATGGGCACCAGAAGCGGTGATATTGATCCTTCTATTATCGAGTTTATTGCTAAGAAGGAGAATAAGAATCTGGAAGAGATTATGCACTTACTTAATAAGGAATCAGGAATACAGGGTATGTCTAAGGTTTCTAGTGATTTCAGGGATATCAATGTAGCCATGGATAATGGAAATGAATATGCAAGAATTGCATTTGATGTATTTGTATACAGAGTAGCAAAATATATCGGTGGGTTTATTGCGAGCATGAACGGTGTGGATGCCATAGCATTTACGGCCGGTGTAGGTGAAAATGATCCTTTGGTACGTTATGATGTGTGTCAGTATCTACAATTCATGGGTATTACCATAGATGAGGAAGCTAACAAGCTCAGAGGTCAGGAGGCTATGATATCCACACCAGATTCAAAGGTTAAGGTGGCTGTTATACCTACCAATGAGGAGCTTGCAATAGCAAGAGCAACGGTGTCACTTTTATAAATAGGATTTTTCTGTAATTAATTAATAAAAGAACTCGTTGACAAATAAAATCACAGTAGTTATAATACAATGTAGTGCGTAATCCTATGACTTGACTATTGGAAATTCGGAGAGAGAAAATGCTTATATCTTTATCGGAAATAATGAACACAAGGGATAAAGTGGAGCACATCCTTGCAGAGTTAGAGATAGATAAAATCATCTTCGAGGGCTCTTCCTATGAATTTGCATGGAAGGATCCTGTAAGTCTCACTATTACCAATCTTGGTGATAGAGTGATTCTGATTGAGGGTTCTGTGAAGCTATCCATTATTATCTTCTGTAGCAGATGCTTAAAAAAGCTAGAATATCCAATGGATATATCTATCAAAAAAGAAATTGATTTTAAGCTTACAGAAGAAGAGAGAGCCAAAGAATTGGACGAAGCAAACTATATTACTGAATACAATCTGGATGTAGACATATTGATAAAGGGTGAAATTATAGTCGATTTACCGATGAGCCTCTTATGCAGTGATGAATGTAAGGGAATATGCATGCATTGCGGTACAAATCTGAATGAGGGCTCTTGTGACTGTGATAACACAGTATTAGATCCCCGAATGTCAGCAATCCGAGATATTTTCAACAATTTTAAGGAGGTGTGACTATGTCTATATGTCCAAAGAATAAGTCGTCAAAAGGTAGAAGAGACAGCCGTAGGGCTAACTGGAAAATGAGTGCTCCCAATCTTGTAAAATGCAGCAAATGTGGAGAGCTTATGGTTCCTCATAGAGTATGCAAGGCTTGTGGTTCCTACAACAAAAAGGAAATTCTTCCTACTGAGTAATTGCTAGCCTAATATTGATGCTTAAAATCTTCCCCCGGATATCCGGGGGTATTTTTTTCTCGTTTTTAGTGTGTCCTTTCAATTAATAGACTAATTTAATCTTAAAATTAAGATTGAATTAGAATTTACATATTTGTTTGATTTTTTATATAATATATGTTATTTTATTGTCAACTTACATAATATGGTATCAATGTAATAATCTTAAAAAGAAAGAAGGGGCATTATGAAGAAGAGAATTTTTGTTTTATTCACAGCAGTATGCTTGATATTTACCACACTTTTAGGTTCGTCAGGCATTGCATCGGCACAAGCAAAATTTAAAGTGCCGAGAAGAGGGGATGAAACTAGTGGATTTACTGTTAAAGAGCTCGCTTATGACCAATCTACTAAATCCAATAATATCTTACTAGAACATAACAAGACAGGTGCAAGAGTACTTGTTATTAAGAATAGTGATATTAATCGTGGCTTTTCGATTAAGTTTAACACGCCACCTGATAGCAGAGGTACAAATCACATTCTTGAGCATTCTGTTTTAGGAGGAAGCGAAAAATATCCAACCAAGAATTCAATTTTCGACGTTATTAATACTACATATGTTTCATTTGCAAATGCATTAACATATCCGAATATGACTATGTATCCTATATGCTCACAGAGCGAAGAGCAGCTATTAAAGTCTGCTGATGTCTATCTGGATGCAGTGTTTAATCCATTATTATTGACCGATGAAAGGATATTTGAAAGAGAAGGCTGGCGTTATGAGCTGGCTGATGAGGCTTCAGCGTTGAATTATAACGGAATTGTATATAATGAGATGCAAGGAAGCTTGGGAAGCATTACATCAGCTGCAATATCCAATGCAAATGAAGCAGTATTTCCTAATACCGACCAAGGAAATAATTCGGGTGGTATTCCTAGCGAGATATTAACATTAAGCTATGAAGATTTTCTAGATACATATAATAAATACTATCATCCATCAAATAGCTTTATTGTCCTATATGGCGATTTGGATTATGTGAAATTTTTAGATATGATTAATAAGGATTATTTATCGTCATATACTAAGAAAAAAATCGATATTGAAAGAAAGCCACAGGCAGAATTTGACGGCCTGGTAGAAAAGACCTTTGAATTTCCCGCTGCAGAAGGTACAGACACAATATACAAGTCTGTTATTGATCTTGTATTTGCAGCTGACGATATAAAGGACATGGGAATGGAAGGCTATATGAACCTAAATCTTGCAATGTCTCTTATAAATCAAGAGAGCTCAAATATTAAGAAGGCAATGATGAAAAGCCAGATTGCAGAATCCTATATTATGCAGCTAGACCTATCAACATTTCAACCTACAGTACATTTCATAGCCTTGAACGCAGATTCTTCTAGGAGTAAAGATTTTTATAATTTAGTTATGACTGAGCTAAATGATATTGTCAAGAATGGAATGAATACGGATCTAGTCAAGGCATTATTAAGATCCATGGAGTTCGAAGAGGAAATTGGAAGTGGAAATGCAGTAAATGGTTTAATACTGTCAAGTTTATTTGATAATTTGCTTGATGACCCTATGGAGAACTATTTAAGATATATTAAAATCATAGCTGATAAACTGGATGAGAATGTGTTAGAAAGCGCTATAAAGGATCAATTATTGGACAATAAGTCAGTGGCTCTAACTGTAACAGAACCGAAGCCTGGCCTGCTAGAGAGTAATCAGATAGCATTAGCTAAGAAGCTATCTGAGAAAAAGTCAAGTATGTCAAAGGAAGATATTGTAGTACAGGCTAAGAAGTCAGCTGAGTTTAATGTATGGAATAATGAGGCTACTTCGGATGAAGTACTAAAATCATTAAGAGCAGTAGAGCTTAAAGACATATCTATTGATATTAAAAATCGTGTTATAGATGAAACTACAATTGATGATGTCAAGCTACTATCTACAATTGCGGATGTGAATGAAATTAGTAAGATTCAAATGAATATTGACATTAGCCATCTTACAATGGATGAGCTTTTATATCTTAAATTCTACCTCGATATGGTTAGTAATGGTATGGACACTAAGGATCGTACCGAAATGGAAGTAGTGAATGATATAACAAATAATTTATATAGTTTGTCATATTCAATTGATGCAATTCCTGATAACAAGAAGGATACATCTGCACATCCAGTATTAAATGTGACTTATTATAGCTTCGAAGATGAGTATAAAGATACGTTTGACTTAATATATGATGTTCTATTACAGTCAGACATTAAAAACATCTCAACATATGGCAAGAGAACTATAGCAAATATAAAAGCTAATTATGAGATGCAATT
>JAQVQL010000232.1 GCA_028701595.1 Herbinix sp. | reverse complement strand
ATTACAGTTTTGGGCTTTAGCTTTATAGGCGACGGCCTTAGGGATGCATTTGACCCTAGAATGAAAAGGTAGGTGACACCATGGGATTATTAGATAAATATAAACGTGGGAAAATAGAAGGCGTTGATAATACAGCATACCTTACGATTAAAGATGAAAGACGTATTAGTAAGGAAAACAGTAAAATCATTAAGCAATTTGAAAAAGAAAAGAACAGAAAAAATGTGGATGAAGAGGAATATCTTACCCAAATGAGGGATCCCGCAAACGTAGTTGAGTTTGACAATCTTCACACATACTTTTTCACAGATGTCGGCACTGTAAAGTCTGTTAATGGTGTCAGCTTTGATATCCCTCAGGGTAAAATTGTTGGTGTAGTTGGGGAGTCAGGATGTGGTAAATCGGTTACCAGCCTTTCCCTAATGCAGCTAGTTCAGGCACCAACAGGACAGATTGTAGAGGGTAGTATCCGTTATCAGAACAGTGATGGTAAATGTTATGAAATCACAAAAATGCCTAAGGATAAAATGTTAAAGATACGGGGCAAGGATATTGCCATGATTTTTCAGGAGCCGATGACCAGCTTAAATCCCGTCTTCAAGATAGGCTACCAAATGGATGAAGTGGTCTTGCTGCATACAGAAGGAGCTACAGCTGAATCAGCAAAAGCCAGATCTATAGAGATGTTGAATCTGGTTGGTATTGCTGCGGTAGAAAAGGTCTATGCAAGTTATCCTCACGAGCTTTCTGGTGGCATGCGCCAGCGTGTTATGATTGCTATGGCTCTTGCCTGCAATCCTAGGCTTATCATTGCTGATGAACCTACAACTGCATTGGATGTTACCATTCAGGCTCAGATATTGGAGCTTTTACGTGAAGTAAAGGATAAAATTAACGGAAGCATCATGCTAATTACCCATGACCTAGGAGTAATAGCTGAGATGGTTGATACTGTCGTGGTTATGTATGCCGGCAGAATTATTGAAAAGGGAACCGTGCAAGAGATATTCCATGAGCCTAAGCACCCTTATACTGTTGGACTTATGAAGTCAAAACCAGGAAGCCATAATACATCAGGGGACAGGCTGTACAGCATTGACGGACAGGTACCTAATCCCATTAACATGCCTAACCACTGCTATTTTTACAATAGATGTGAAAAGGCTATGGGTATATGCTCACAGGAATACCCTGGCATGATAAGGTTTTCACCAACTCATTTTGCAGCCTGCCATCTATATAATGAAGACGGCAGTGATAAGAGCGAAGAAGAAAAGGAGAGGAGGTAGTTAACCATGACTATGATTAAAGAGATAAAAGATAAGATTACGACTAATGATGATATTTTAATTGTAAAAAATCTTAAAAAATACTACCCCATTTCCAAGATGTCCTTAAGTAAAAATAAAGCTTATGTTAAGGCCGTTGATGATATTTCCTTCAGCATAAAAAGGGGAACAACAATGGGACTCGTAGGAGAATCGGGCTGCGGTAAAACTACCGTGGGACGAACGATTCTACGACTTCATGAAGTGACAGACGGTCAGGTTATATTTGATGGCAAGGATCTAGGGAAGGTTAGTTCTTCTGAACTCAGGAAAATGCGTCCTGAGATGCAGATGATTTTTCAGGATCCATACTCCAGCCTATCTCCTCGCCTTCCTGTTGGAGAGATTATTGGGGAGGCAGTCAAGGAGCACAATATTGTACCAAAAGCTCAATATAGATCTTATATTTTGAAGGTAATGCGAGATTGTGGTCTACAACCACAATATTATTACCGCTATCCTCACGAGTTTTCTGGTGGACAGAGACAAAGAATAAGTATTGCTAGAGCCGTTGCTTTGAATCCAAAGTTTATCATCTGCGACGAGCCCTTAAGTGCACTAGATGTATCCATTCAAGCACAGATAATCAACCTCATGAAGGATCTGCAAGAGCAGTACGGATATACCTACTTGTTTATCTCCCATGACCTATCTGTTGTGGAATATATTTCTGATACGATTGGAGTCATGTATTTGGGAAGCATGATGGAAATGGGAGATAAGAAGCGCATATTTGCTAATCCTATGCATCCATATACAAAGGCGCTTTTATCTGCAGTACCAGTATCTGATCCAGATGTAAAGATGAATAGAATTATTTTAAAGGGAGATATCCCAAGTCCCGTTAACCCACCTTCAGGGTGTAAATTCCGTACTAGATGCCCGAATGCTATGCCCATCTGTGCTAAAGATACTCCAGTACTAAAAGAGTACGAAGAGGGACATATGGTAGCGTGTCATCTGTACAGTCAAAAGTAAGGACAGGTTGATATTATTGAAAAAAAGAAAGAAAAAGAATGATTTTATAGATGATGGTCGTGTCATTGCCAACATGAATATTGATGGCATGCAACGTTCTACGATCAAGAGAACAGCATTTGATGAGTTTGGTAAAAGCAAGGAGAATAAGGAAAACATTAAGCTCTCAAAAAAGGAACACAGAAGAATTGTGTTAGGTGCGATGGCTTCTTATGCTGTATTTGGACTAATAGTTTTTGGGGCCTTTGCACTGTTTATACTTTTTTGTATCAATGTTTGGTTTAAATAGAATATACCCATATATGTACTAGGTAGGAGGAAAATCGGAAATGATAAATATTAAAAAATTGCGCCGCATAATGCCTATCATCATTATTGTTGCTGCCAGCTTGTTTTTAAGCTCCTGTGGTGCAAAAGATAGCGCCGCTGATCCAGGAGAATGGGGATACGACTGCTCAGTACTTATAATGCCTTAGGCGGAACAATTAATTCACGCGAAATCCGTGAGACCTATTATATGAAGAACTCGTATATATTCAAACCTGCGGGTACTACTAATATGCTGATTCAGCCCATTAAGGACGGATATATCCTTGCAGGGTGGTATAGGGGCAAAGAAGATATTAAGGATGCCAATGGGAATATTACAGGGTATTCTTTTAAATCAGAGGATAGATGGGATTTTGACGAAGATAGAGTACAGGACGATATGACTCTCTATGCAAGGTGGATTCCCCAAGGCAAAATCGACTATGTTGATGCTTCTACAGATAAAGTTATGTTTACAAAGAATATAACAGAAGAATCTGCAGTACAGAAGTTATCAAGTGCGGCAGAAATACTTATTGCCAAGAGCGGGCACACCTTAGATGGTTATTATTCTGATAAGGCCTTAACAGTTCCCTATGATTTTACAGAGTATGCTCATACAGACTTAAATCCTTCAAATGAAGAGATTTATGAGCAGCTACACAAGGAATTCCCCGATTATTTTAGTAAAGTTAAGTATGTTAAGCCCGCAGAGGACGAGGCTGCTAGCGAGGGCGATACTTCGGATTTATTTTTGAATAAGCTTGGTTATGAGATTACAACAACAGATAAGGAAATTAGAGCAGAGATTCGTAAATACAAAGATAAATTATATGAAGACGCAATTAATTACTATCTAGAAAATGCATCCAGCAAGATTATTTATCTTAAATATTCAGAGGGAAGTTATGTACGAATTACAAAGGCAGACGACTTAAAGAGTGGTGGTAAGATTTTATTCTCTGGCTTGGACAAGCTAGGAAATCCGGTCGACGGATATTCACTGGCTAATGATATCGACTTTAAAGGTGTATCTGTAGCAATGGCTGATACATTCAGCGGAAAGATTATTGGTAATGGGTTTAGTTTGAAGAATTTAACATTCAGTATCATTAGTAAGAAGGTTGATAAAGATACAAGTAAATCAGTAGCACTATTCAATGAGCTGGATGGGGCATATATTGAGAATTTAACATTTGAGAACATGACAATTAAACTAAACGTGAAGTCTGGTATTCCTGTCACTATAGCTACTATTGCTGTTCAAGCCAATAACACAGAGCTGAAAAATGTTAGCTTTGATGGCCTCACCATAGATACAGGTAAAGGGGATGACGGCACGGCAGTGTACAAAATCGGAGACGTTTTTGCAGAGGGAAAAAACAACAAGCTGGATAATGTGACTGGCAATAATGTCACAATAACTGCATCAGAGTCTGCTAAGGTGAATACATCATTAAAATAATAGGTATATATTATATTAGAAGAGGTAATCCTAAATTAGGATTTACCTCTTTTTTATTCTT
>JAQVQL010000231.1 GCA_028701595.1 Herbinix sp. | reverse complement strand
TCTGGAAATGAAATTGATTATGGTGATTCCGGTGGTAATACTGTTCATTATTTTTCGGAGCATTTTTATAAACCGGCCATAACTATAGAAACAGTTGACGAAAATGCTAACTTTCCCTTATATTATAATTACAGAAAATCCACCTATGAAGAAATAAAGCTGATTTTATTTGAGCTGGGAGGAGTCCCACTTTAAACGGAATAACATTCATACATAAAACACATAGGAAGAAAGACGGAGGTAAAAGTGAATAATACAGACAATACTAATGAATTTGAGACCAAGAAACAACTGGATATTATAAATGAGCTAAAAGAAAGATATGATGTTGAGTATAAGAAATCAGGAACAAGAAAGACCTATCATATCGAAACCTTTGGTTGCCAGATGAACAGCAGGGACTCTGAGAAAATATCTGGCATATTAAAGCAGATTGGCTATGATGAGACAGATACTGAGGATGCTGATTTTGTCCTTTATAATACATGTACAGTCAGGGAAAATGCCAATAATCGCGTATATGGAAGATTGGGATATGTAGGAAGACTAAAAAAAATGCGTCCCGGTATGTTAGTGGCGATATGTGGATGTATGATGCAAGAAACTACAGCAGTAGAAAAGATAAAAGGCAGTTATCCGTTTGTAGATATAATTTTTGGAACTCATAATATATTTAAAATTGCTGAGCTAATTAAGACTCGTCTAGATAATGAAGTAAACTCAGGCAAGCATTCCGACAAGATGGTAATCGATCTATGGAAGGATACAGACATGATTGTCGAAAGCCTTCCAAATGATAGAAAATATCCATTTAAGGCCGGGGTAAATATTATATTTGGATGCAATAACTTCTGTAGCTATTGTATAGTGCCATATGTTAGAGGAAGAGAAAGAAGCCGTAATTTAGAGGATATTATAGATGAAATAAAGTTATTGGCAAATGATGGTGTTAAAGAGATTATGCTCTTAGGACAGAATGTTAACTCCTATGGCAAGAATCTAGAACCTAAGATAGGCTTTGCTAGACTGTTGCAGGAAGCTGAGAAAGTTGATGGAATTGAAAGAATTCGTTTTATGACATCGCATCCCAAGGATTTATCCCAAGAGCTAATAGATGTGATGGGGAGCTCAAAGAAAATCTGTAAGCACCTCCATCTTCCTCTGCAATCGGGAAGCACGAGACTCTTAAGCATAATGAATCGAAAGTATACTAAAGAGGATTATCTGGATTTGGTTACGAGAATTAAAAAGGCAATACCAGATATTTCGCTTACAACCGATATTATTGTTGCCTTTCCGGGAGAGACTGAAGAGGACTTTATGGATACAATTGATGTAGTTAAAAAGGTTGGTTTTGACAGTGCTTTTACATTTTTGTATTCTAAGCGCACAGGAACCCCTGCGGCTACTATGGATGATCAGATAGAGGAAAGTGTAGCTAAGGAACGTTTTGACAGACTGCTTAAGGAGGTTCAGGTCTCATCGGCTAAGGCTGCAGGAAGGGACGAGCATACGGTTCAGGACGTTTTGGTGGAGGAAGTTAATTCTCAAAATGAAGATTTACTGACAGGAAGACTAAGTAATAATATGCTGGTTCATTTTCCAGGAGATAAAAGTCTTATTGGAACTATCATTCCAGTATATTTAAAAGAGAGTAAAGGATTTTACTATATTGGTAATCAAGTGGAATAAAATATTCATAGCGTATACTTGACATATTTCCTTTTACAGTTTAAAATTTAACTATTGTATTATTAATAACAAATGAATTTTTATATATATTATATAAATAATTATTTGTTTTGTACAATGAAAACTAAATAAGGAGGTGCTCCTGTGCTAGAAGTAGTAATTGCTATTATGGTTACCTTCGTGATAGTTGCTCCTCTTGCTTGGAAATTTGCTATAGCGTATCGAATAAAGGTTTATGAAGCAAAGATTGGTACTGCAGAAGAAAAAGCAAGAGAAATCATAGATGAAGCTTTAAAAACAGCTGAAACTAAGAAGAGAGAGGCATTGCTCGAAGCAAAAGAGGAATCCCTAAAATCCAAGAATGAATTTGAGCGGGAAACTAAGGAACGAAGATCTGAATTACAACGCTATGAGAAGCGGGTTCTGACTAAGGAAGAAACCTTGGATCGGAAAACCGAAGCACTGGAAAAGAAAGAAGCAAAACTTTCTGTAAAAGAAGTAGAACTTGATAAAACCAAGAAAGAGGTTGAAGAGTTCCATGCAAGACAATTACAGGAGCTGGAGAAAATCTCTGGACTTACCTCCGAACAAGCTAAGGAATATCTATTAAAGACTGTTGAAGAAGATGTTAAACATGAAACCGCTGTTCTCGTTAAAGAATTAGAGAACAAAGCAAAAGAAGAAGCTGACAAAAAGGCTAAGGAGTATGTGGTAACAGCCATTCAGCGCTGTGCGGCAGACCATGTAGCCGAAACAACGATATCTGTTGTTCAGCTTCCTAATGATGAAATGAAGGGGAGAATTACAACGCTATGAGAAGCGGGTTCTGACTAAGGAAGAAACCTTGGACCGGAAAACCGAAGCACTGGAAAAGAAAGAAGCAAAACTTTCTGTAAAAGAAGTAGAACTTGATAAAACCAAGAAAGAGGTTGAAGAGTTCCATGCAAGACAATTACAGGAGCTGGAGAAAATCTCTGGACTTACCTCCGAACAAGCTAAGGAATATCTATTAAAGACTGTTGAAGAAGATGTTAAACATGAAACCGCTGTTCTCGTTAAAGAATTAGAGAACAAAGCAAAAGAAGAAGCTGACAAAAAGGCTAAGGAGTATGTGGTAACAGCCATTCAGCGCTGTGCGGCAGACCATGTAGCCGAAACAACGATATCTGTTGTTCAGCTTCCTAATGATGAAATGAAGGGGAGAATTATTGGTAGAGAGGGACGTAATATACGCACCCTTGAAACTATGACTGGTGTTGATTTGATTATTGATGATACACCTGAAGCTGTTATTTTATCAGCCTTTGATCCAATCAGAAGAGAAGTTGCAAGGATTGCGCTTGAAAAGCTGATTGTTGATGGAAGAATTCATCCTGCAAGAATTGAAGAAATGGTGGAAAAGGCCCAAAAAGAAGTTGAAGTGATGATTCGTGAAGCCGGTGAGGCTGCAACACTTGAAGTAAGTGTTCATGGAATTCATCCTGAACTTGTCAAGCTTCTAGGCAAGATGAAATTTAGGACAAGCTATGGTCAGAATGCATTAAAGCATTCTATAGAAGTATCTATTATAGCAGGCTTATTAGCTAGTGAAATAGGCGTTGATGTTAGACTTGCGAAACGTGCTGGTTTATTACATGATATTGGTAAATCGGTTGATCATGAAATTGAAGGAACCCATGTTCAGATAGGTATTGATCTTTGTAGAAAATACAAAGAGTCGGCTGTTGTTATTAATGCAGTAGGTGCCCATCATGGAGATGAAGAATTCCAGTCATTGATCGCATGTATCGTTCAAGCAGCTGATACAATTTCTGCAGCTAGACCGGGAGCAAGACGTGAGACCTTGGAAACATACACCAACAGACTGAAACAATTAGAAGATATTACCAATGGCTTTAAGGGAGTAGATAAGTCTTTTGCTATTCAGGCAGGTAGAGAAGTTAGGGTAATGGTAGTACCAGATCAGATAAGTGATGCAGATATGGTATTATTGGCTCGTGACTTATCTAAGAAGATTGAAAATGAAATGGATTATCCGGGACAGATTAAAGTAAACGTAATTAGAGAATCCAGAGTTACAGATTATGCGAAGTAATATTAATGTAAAAAAGTGCCGGTAATACCGGCGCTTTTTTGTTATATTATTATTGATATTGATTGCCTTATTGAGCAAATTGTACAACAAATCCTTGACAGGCGGACATATGATGTCTTAGGAAAATACTTTTTGAAAATATTTTGAAATTTTGCTTGCGATTTAAAAAAAATTATATTACAATGGTACTCAAATTCTTGAAAGGGAAAATAAAAAGGAATAAGGATGGTGCAAAATGGCGTTAACATTATCTAAGAAGGCAATGGCGGTTAAGCCTTCATCTACATTAGCAATTACTGCTAAGGCAAATGAAATGAAAACAAATGGTATCGATGTTGTGGGATTTGGTGCAGGAGAGCCTGATTTTAATACACCTG
>JAQVQL010000230.1 GCA_028701595.1 Herbinix sp. | reverse complement strand
GGAGCAATATCACTCATGAAGCCTTCTACATCGCCTCTATGCCAATAATCAAGTATTAGATTAAGTGCTTCACCACCACCTGTTTCTTCTCCTGTCATTATACTAGACAGAGAATCCATAGTACCCTCAAGTAGATACTCAGCCAGCTCGTCAGAAAAGCTATCAAGCATCTGTAGCTGTAAATGATATCCCTCAAGCTCTACAACGGGCTTGCCTGTCATATATGCATCAATCATAAACTTCATGTCTATTCCAAGTGATGCAGCCATACTCGCTTCCTCCACGGAGCCAGTTGTACTATTTGTTAATGAAGAAAATATCGTAAAAATGGTCCAAGGCTTAAACATTGATATTAATTCCTCAGTATAACCAAAGTTAGCTGCTACCTGAACTGTCTTCTCATAGTTCTCTGCAGATACATGGTCTTTTAAGGTCGTGCCATCCATATAAACGCCATACTGCAATATAAGGGTGTTAGCATCCTGAGTAGGATTAAGCAGGTCTATCTCTACACCGAGTACATCGGATTTGGCAAATGCCTCAAGCATCGTATTACTAAAAGGATATATATCATAATTCGCCATATGAACAGAGCCTAATAAATATACGGTGTTCTCTCCCGATTTAATTTCCCATAGAAAACCCTTACTGGCGATATCAAGAGCATCATACAAATGAGTGATTAGCCTGGTTGCAATAACACAAGCTTGCTCAATCGAACATTTATCCTCTAAAGAAAGCTCTCCTTCTTTGCCTGTAAATATTCCATACTTGGCCATATAATCCAAGGCTTTACCATCATCAGTAATACCAATGTCGCCGTTAAAATCATAGTCTGAAATTAATATATATAAGAATTCCAAGACTTCTTTAACCGACATATTATTTTTCAATTTGTATACGTGTTCATTATAGTCAATAACACAATCAGTAGCTAAAATCTTTTTTCTTATACCGGCCAATAATCCCCTAAGCTGTCCATGAGTAATCGGAGCCTGCATATCCTTTTGATACCATAGCTTAGAGTATATATTATATGTATCTCCAACAATCAGATCATCCATTGCCCATTGACTATAGCTTGGCTGAGCCACATCCGCTTCCTGAGCAAATACGCTGTTAGCAGGTAATACTGTAATTAGCATTGATATCATCAGTAATAATGAAAGAAATCTTTTTTTCATGATATAACCTCCCAAATTTGTTAAATTTTATAAAATCAAACACATTACAACCATATTAAATCAATTAATTTCTAATGTCAAACAAATAACAATTAGAATTCAATTAAAAACGGTACCAGATACCGATTGATTTGGTACCTGGTACCGTATTAGGTACCACTTGAACAGCTTAATTTAGCTCTCTTTAACGTCTTTCATGCTAAATGAAACTCGTCCCATCTTATCCTGTCCTAAGCATACCACCTTAACCTTTTCGCCTAAGGTAAGAACATCCTCAACATGCTCAACTCTTTGCTTAGAAATCTTGGAAATATGAACCAAGCCCTCCTTACCAGGAGCAAATTCAATGAAAGCGCCAAATTCCTTTATACTAATAACCTTACCTTCATAATTCTTACCCTCTTCAAAGTCAGTAACGATCATCTGTACAATTTCTAATGCTTCATTTATGCTTTCCTTATCAACACCGCATATCGACACAGCACCTTCATCGTTAATATCAATCTTGACTCCGGTTCGTTCGATTATTGCATTGATTGTCTTACCTCTTTGTCCAACAACTTCACCAATCTTTGCAGGATCAATCTTGATCTGTACAATCTTAGGTGAATAAGGACCAACCTCAGGCCTTGGCTCTGAGATTACAGGTGCCATAATATCATTAATGATATAGGTCCTTGCTTCCTTTGTTCTATATATAGCCTTCTCAATAATGTCTCTTGTTAGGCCGTTAATCTTAATATCCATCTGTATTGCTGTGATACCCTTATGAGTACCGGCAACCTTAAAGTCCATATCTCCGAAGAAATCCTCAAGACCTTGAATATCAGTAAGAATAGTGTAATCATCATCGGAATCTCCAGTAACAAGACCTGCTGATATACCTGCAACCATAGCCTTTATAGGAACGCCTGCAGCCATAAGTGACAATGTGGATGCACAGATACTTCCCTGAGATGTTGAGCCGTTGGACTCCATTACCTCAGAAACGGTACGAATAGCATATGGAAATTCTTCTTCTGAAGGAAGAACAGGTATCAAAGCCTTTTCGGCTAATGCACCATGACCAATTTCACGTCTTCCAGGACCTCTTGAAGGTCTTGTCTCTCCTACTGAATATGAGGGAAAATTATAATGATGCATATAACGCTTTCCCGTTTCATTTTCGTCAATACCATCGAGTCTTTGTGTTTCAGCTAAAGCTCCTAGAGTGGTTATGGTTAATACCTGGGTCTGACCACGAGTAAACATACCTGAACCATGGGTTCTGGGTAAAATATCAACCTCAGCTGTTAGCTTACGAATCTCATCAAGCTTTCTACCGTCTGGACGTTTACCATCCCTAAGAATCATCTTACGGACAGTCTTCTTCTGGAATTGGTATATTGCTTCACCTAAAGAGCTAAGCCATTCAGGGTGCTCCTCTTCATAGCGTGCTTCTAATTTCTCGGTGATTTCTCTAATATTACTCTCTCTAACCTGCTTCTCATCGGTAAATACAGCCTTTTCCATTGCTTCGGTAGTGATAAAAGCAACCATATCATCAAATAATCCTTCAGGAAGCTCAGATTTGGTATAATCATGCTTAGGCCTACCACAATCAGCTACAATCTTATTAATAAATTCAATAACAGTTTTGTTAAGATCATGGGCAGCATATATAGCCTCAATCATCTTATCCTCAGGTATTTCATTAGCTGCCGCTTCTATCATAACTACCTTCTTTTCAGTAGAAGCTACAGTAAGGGCCATTTCAGATTTTTCTCTCTGCTCGGAATTAGGATTAAATACGAACTCTCCATTAATTAAGCCTACAACTGTAGAAGCTATAGGACCATCGAAAGGTATATCGGAAATAGCGGTTGAAATAGATGAGCCCAGCATAGCTGTAATCTCAGGAGGGCAATCCTGATCAACACAGAGCACAAGATTATTTAAGCTTACATCATTTCTATAATCATGTGGAAATAAAGGTCTCATAGGACGGTCAATAACGCGTGATGTAAGAATAGAGTTCTCTGATGGTCTACCCTCTCTCTTAATAAATCCGCCAGGGATTTTACCCACTGCATAAAGCTTCTCTTCATACTCAACACTTAAGGGAAAGAAATCAATTCCTTCTCTTGGCTTGTCGGATGCTGTAGCTGTAGATAATACAACTGTATCACCATAATGCATCAAAGCGGCTCCGTTAGCCTGTGCTGCAACTCTACCAATATCTACTGTAAGTGTTCTGCCGGCTAGTTCCATTGAATAACTTTTGTACATATTTTGTTCTCCTTTAAATAAATGATTTGAAAGAGCCGGAGGCACCGAAACAACTGAAAAATCCACCGATTAAATCTAATCAATAGCCTTTTCAGAAGTCTCGGGTTGTCCTCTCATGGCTCTAACTATACTATTATACCATTATTATACCCAAAATGCTACAAATATTTTCCTATCGAAAACGGTACCTGGTACCTTTATATTACGACAAATTTTTTCATGTCTAAAACAGTACCTGGTACCTTTATATTACGAAACAATATTTCTCAGCCATATCTTCTTCTTATAACGAAGATAGGCAAAGATTAGCTTATATATTTCTTCTATTAATATCATGGCATACACGATATAAACTGGATATTTTAGAATAAGTCCTCCAAGGACGGCCATAGGAATACCTAATAGCCAGACACCTGTTGTGTCTAAGAATAATGTAGCCTTTGTGTCTCCGCCGCTTCGAAGAATTGACACAATAAATAGAGTGTTGAGCATCTTAATCGGTATACATAATGCAAATACAGTTATACATAGTCTTACATACCTTATAACTTCATCCGATACATCAAAGAGAGACGCCATCGGGTTTCTCATTAAGAATACAATTACTCCTCCTACCAATGATAATGCAAACATCATGGCTATATAATTC
Source organism: Herbinix sp. (assembly GCA_028701595.1). Taxonomy (GTDB): domain Bacteria; phylum Bacillota; class Clostridia; order Lachnospirales; family Lachnospiraceae; genus Mobilitalea. The sequence goes on along the minus strand of JAQVQL010000230.1, from coordinate 76 downwards.
TTAGCATGCTCCTCAGCCTTATCAAGCTTATCTGAGCCCAATTCATGCCCAAGTAATACCGCAGCAGCGTGACATA
>JAQVQL010000229.1 GCA_028701595.1 Herbinix sp. | reverse complement strand
TTATGATATAAACAAGCGTACTATCATCATCCTCATAATAAAGGTTCATACCAATAAAACAAATAGCTAACTCACTAACTCCATCCTTACCACAATCGATATAGCTATAATCTATACCTTTAATGTCCTTACCTGGTAAATGTTCAAAGTAATATGCTTTAACCGTGTCGAGTACCTCTGAAAGTGTATATTCACTTCCCTTGTTGAATATATCTCCCTCCATATAGTCGCTTGGCATATATCGATCAAATGATAGCTTCGTCCCATTGTTTAAAAATCCATTATAAGCCTCCATAGAAAGCTCATTGAGTTCATTTGTTGCTGTATTAATAGGTGTAATTGTTGGAACTTCTGTCGGTACAAGCTCTGGTGTTGTAAATGGTTCTACATCAGGTGTTACAGTTAGCGCTTCTGAAATAGCCTCAGCCGTTGAAGGTGCAGTAGTAAGGTCATCATCTTCTTTTAAGGGTTTACCACAGCCACTTGTCATTATTATTAACCCAACCACTACAATGAATAGTACCCATTTATTTCTATTCATGTCTTTTTATATCCTCCTGAATATATGCATTATGCTTTTTACTTATTTTAATAGACACTTCTTTTCAACAGAGATATTCTTGATTTGAGCGTTTATATATTAAATACATTGGCAATATTTTAGTACTATGTGCAATAAAATGCAATTATACCGTATTGATATTATTTCTTTTTTATTTCAAAAAGTAGTCTATCAGAATTTGTATTAATATCAGGGAATATGGTGATAATTCTGAATATATTTATTTTGAATTCCGTAAGATTAAACTATATTTGCACTTACAAATACTCTGAAATTTTTTATAAGACATCCTTATATATCTACGGAATAAGGTGCTGCTCCCACCATTGTAATCCATCCTAATATAGAAAAAGATATCACTACCGTTGGTCCAATAAACACATTTCCGGCACGACCGATAATCATGCTGAGTTTAGAAGAATACTTGAGGATTGTGAGCAAGGAAAGATTGACATCATCCTCACAAAATCCATCTCATCTTTACTTAGCCATAGCCCAGCCGAATGCTCCAGAAGATTTATATCAACTTCAACTCTTTTCATTTAATCTCTCCATTATTCTTACTCTATAATATATTCATAGATATCTTCTCTAACTGGTGTATCAAGTATCCACTCAATCTCAACTGCTGTTTTATTCGTATCTGCCATAACAATTTCATGGGTTTTTCCCGTGGCATACATACGTCCTAGGTAGTAGAACTCTTTCGAAATCTTATCATCTTTGTTTTTCCTTACAAATAGCTCCAACCTTATTCCTCGTTATTTTGCCTTAAGGAAATTCTGTACATCATTCGATTGAGTAGTCCTACCATTCTTGGATATGGCAATCAATGTATTTGGCGACACAAATCGATCTTCAAATTTAATAGTATCACTTATATCATGTGACTTGTCATAATTTATAAAGACAGAAAATGTTTTTGTTATTGCATCATACTTATAACCTCCAATATTTAACGGAACTTCATTTGATTCCCACTCCAATAAACGACACGCATCCTCATATGTCTTCTTTCCAATACCAGATTGAAATTCATTGGTCATTACATTTACAACATTATTTATTGTAGTTGCTTCCATCTGGATTTCATAGTCTTTATCATACTTTACTAAAAACTTGTAATATGAACCTAGAGAGCTATTATCAAAGATACGTAATACATCCATTTCTCCGTAATCATCAAAATCCTTCAAGCTCGGTATAATACCCAATTTATTTTTTAGCCTCTTATAATTCTCCTTAATAAGCCTAATGTCACTGAAATTAGCTGAATCAATGGAGCTAAATATTCGCTTCTTTGAAATTTCGTCAAAGTGAATCGTAGACGATCCAGGAATGATTCTTTCTCCGGTTTCTCCGATCTCAAGGCAAATGCTGAAGCATATGTTTTACCAGTTCCCGCTCGTGTCAAGGGTGTGACGAGTAAAAAATGATTTTTCTTTTTGTCATTATTTCCAGATCTTCTTCTGTGATTTCCACTGAGTATCCATCTCTCCATTATCTACAATTTTTTCAACTATCGGCTTTAAAAAATCTATAATCTGCTCCACTGCGGTTCCAAAGTCCACTGTTTCCATTGCTTTTTTCTTTTTAATAAAAGAATTCCATCGACTTTTCCTAATAGAATCCTCAGCAAACGGCTTCTCAAAGGCTACAATATCGTCAAACCCTGTTTGTCTGTGATGAAATGTTTCTTCTATCGCCCTCTTTAGTTCACTCCCATCAAAGTCATAATTAATAGCCAGAATATAAATATCATAGAAATCTTTGTACCTACTATTGGCATAACCTAACGACACAATTGCTTCGAACTTTTCTGCAATAACAGAATTTAAAGAATAGGCATATATTTTAGGAACTTCCATTTCAAGTGAGCCAATAAATCTATATCGGTAGTTGCTCTTGTGAATTTCCCTTCAAATAATGCATATAAGAATATGCCCCCTTTTAAGGTGAATTTGTCGACATACTCAGAAATTGAAATCCTGTATATAGTTCTTTCTAAACCATATGCAGTCAACTCCTCTTGTAACATATGCCCTCGCTTCGGTGCTTGATTTTTCAACTTAGCTTTGACCGACTCTGCATTTATCATACAAGTACCTCCAAATATGTTCTCAATATATCACCACACTTTAACTGCTCTGCATAGCGATATAGTTTATTAATATCCCTGTCATTTCTATTAAGATAATTCATTAATATTTCTTTTGTTTCTTCAATACCAATTTTATTTCGATAATAAACAATATCTACCACTGTCTTCTCAATATCATAAATTTGAAATTGATTTGGTCCTTCTTTTATAATCTGTACCCCTGTTTGAAATCTATTTTTTTCAAAATAATAAAGATTAAATGATGGCCAATCTGGTAAGGTTGACACATTTTTCTTTTTGCTTACTGCCACATCGATAGAATCGGGTCTATATGTTGTAAGATTATAAAATACTGCTGCACTCATTAAACATACTACTCCCGTAGGTGCATATGCATGAACAAAATAAAAATCAGAGTCTTCACCCTTAAAATTTGTGTTTTCATAGTTCTTTTTATTTAGTTTAATAAGGTTTCCTTCATCGACTAATTTATTTATTTTATAATGTGTAAATCCCCAGTTTTTAAGTTCTTCTGTTGATATTATTTTTTGATTATCTGGTATAAGAATTTTATTTTTCATTTCGCACACCTCCAATTCTTATTATACCTAAGAAGCAATAATTAAATAATATATTTTTAAACAAAATGCGGTTAATTTCAAAAACAGCCGCATTTCATTTAAGTTTTTCATTGTTTTGAAACTCTCAGTTATCATATAGTCTAAAAACATAAGATCATTAATCAGTGAAGGCAGTTACGCTTTCACTGATGTACTTATGGATTCTACAATCAATCATATCAAGATATATTACCGAAGCCATATAAGATGAAGCAATACTATTCTCAATTAAGGGAAATCTTCCGTCTCCACAATAAGCCAGCAGCTCCTTGTACAAGCGTAAATGATTTTGCGAAATCTGAGCAGAATCGGAATTACATACCATGTCTATTTGATGTATCAGCTTATCCAAGTTAATGGTTGAAAAGAAATTTGTAATATCAGTCTTTATAAAATATTGGTATTGTTCTATGTCTGAGTTGATTGATTTAAAGAAGGCATCATAGTCTTGCTTGTATAACGGTCTCAGACATTCATAATTACCTGCATAATACACTTTAATATCATCAGGTCTCTGCAATGTGTACTTCTGAGAGATTTCTTTGCCTATTGACTGCAAAACCAGATATAGTATCGACGAAACAAGCGAAGAATCCCTAAAGCTTCCATCGCTCTTTTGCATAAAGTTCTCTGTTCTATGCATAGCAGCTGAAAACATAACAAATGCTCCGGATTCTATGTATTTACTGAAAAAATCTTTTCCTAAGATGCAGCATTGATCAACTTTAGATACTTTCGAGAACGGAAACCATTGCAGGTACGCTTTCTTTGTACCAGTTTTCATACCAAAGTACATCAAGCAAACAGCAGACCAAGTTTCATATGTTATACCAAACAATGTTCATTCTCCCTTCAATTAGAAATTCAATCTCTACAATAGCTTCTCGATCATGAGAGCATTGTA
>JAQVQL010000228.1 GCA_028701595.1 Herbinix sp. | reverse complement strand
GAAGGAACAAGCATCCCTTCTAAAAGATTTCTTACTGTAAGAACCTGACCCTTTTTAATCCTAGCTAGGGTGGAATCGGCAGCAACCAAATCTAGTTCGTCCCCTGCTATTACCTCTTCCTCCTCCATACACCAGTCAAGAGCCACCAGTGCAGACAGGAGCTTTGCAGTGCTTGCAGGAAATACCGGTGTTATCGGGTCCTTATAATATATTACGTCACCAGTCTTCGCATCAAGTAATATAGCTGATTTAGCCTTTACATCCAATACTGGATTTTGAATATCTAATGCAACCTCTATCTTACTATCAAAAACCATATCTGGAATATGTTTCATATAGTCTACCTGATTGCTGTCATTAATTAATTGCATATCGGGTAATTCTACAACATTGCCACCAATGGTATCTGTAGAATCCGGATTTTCTGCAAGGTCTGTATTCTCGGAATCGGGTGTGTCCTGCACCTTGTCCTGCCCTTCACCCTCTACATTACCACCATTAATCTCTTCATTACTATCAGATACATCCCCACTATCGTTGTTAGCTTCCTCGCCATCAGCAGCTTTAGGCTCATCTGGGTCCGTAGTTGTATTTGTCTGTTCCTCACCTGTATCAGAAGAATCTATTTGTTCATTATTCTCGGCCTCAACATCTGTATCCTGTGTGTTATCATTAGTGGCATCAGTAAAATGCCCTTCATCCTCTGTATTAGTATCTAAGGATTGATTCTGCGAGTCACTATGTCCCTCATCAGCCTGTAGATCACTATCCTTATCTATATCATCATTGCTGATTTCTTGCTGATTTTGGTTATAATTTGGATCCGGCTGCTTCCCTATCATAAGCATGGTTCCAAGGAACATACCTGCTATTACAACACATGAAAATAGGAGAAGTCCAATCATACTTTTTTTGTTCATCAAATATCTCCTTTAGTAAAGTGACATTCTCTTGTAGCTAATCTAATAAAAAGGGACGTCTATGCGGATATGAACGTCCCCTTATTACTTCTTATTGTAATATTTATAACCAAAGATTGCAACTATTATCCTTAAATTCTGCAAATGAATTAGTGTCTAAATGTAATATCCACATCTCCGATACCGCCATCAATACTAATAGTATTATCTGCCCTATAGCCATCTTCATGTTCACCAGACACCTTATTACCGTTTACTCTTACCGATCCTAAACCTGCACTAATCTTAAGTGCGTAATCATCTCTAGAACCGTTTAATTGTATATTGACACTTCCTACACCACAATCAATATCTGATTTACCAAATATCATTCCATCAAGCTTAATACTACCTACACCACTATTTAAGTCTACGTCTGTGAAATTAACATCTATAAGCTTCATATCTCCAATGCCACCATCAGCATCTACTCTCATTGCTGTTAACTTATTACCGTAGACTTCACCTACACCAGCGTTTATTTTCAGATAGTCCGTAGAAAGATTGTCTAGATTTACATTACCTGCGCCACTGTCAATCTCTATTCTTTTGGCATGAAAATCCTCAGGTACATATACAGTAATTACAGCCTTTTCTCGGGATGTACCAAAATCAAACCATAAAAACCTTCTCATAAAGTCCGGTTCATCAACAATAAGCGTCCCTCTAACAACTTCTGCACGAAAACGGTCCGATACATTAGATGCCTCCACCCTGAATCCATTACCAGGTTTAACATTAAGCTTTCCTATCTTATGATTAATCTCTAGCTTTTCTACATCACTAAAATCCATACTATAATCTATTGTATTTACCTCCTCCACGCTAAAGATAGATACCACACCTGAAATTGCACCAATAATACCGCTCAATATACCGATGGTAAGTAATATTGCAAATCCTATGGCCACATACTTTATTACTTTTTGAAATGTGTTCATTTAAGATCAATCCCCCCAAACATGGTAGTAGAATTAAGGTAAATAGTATAAGCATTTGGGTCTGTTGACCGAACGGTCTTATTGCTTACTCCGCCAAATATCGGAACATTATTCACCTTTACTGTAACTCCGCTTGGAACATATATATCTATACCTCCAAATACTGCTGTAGCTGCTATTTCTACATCACTATCAATAATAGCTTCCCGAAGATCAAGAGTAATTCCTCCAAATATTGAATTCAGAATGGTACCTGTAAATCGGTCGTTAACTCTTATCTTGTTACAGGCAAATATTGCGCTGTATTCCTTCGCCGTTGTGTTACTATGCCCCTGACCCTCTACATATCCCTCAGCGTATCCCTTATGATTTAGATTAAGCGGTTTTCTAAATGCCCCCTGAAACATAATCTTTAGGCCTATTACTATAAGAACGGCTGGTATTATAAGCTTCCACCAATCAATACCAATGTCAACATATTGTGAAACCAACAGCATGACACCGATAATTAATCCGCCTGATGCAGCTATAGTTAGACCACTACGAATGATACTAAGAAGACAAGGAATTATGATGAATAGAGTCCACCACCCGTCAAAGAATATATGGAAATTCCAATCAAAAAGTATATTTCCGGCAATCCCCACGCCTATTACTATAAATATAATTCCCCATATTAAATTAGATATTTTATTTCTCATAATGAAGCCTCCCACTAATTGTTATAAATTGGTTTATATAAATGTATCATAAGCTAATAGTACACAATATGCAACAAAAAACTCAATTATCTAATTCTTCTAATACATTTTTAATCTTATTGCTTATTGAAATAAAAAAAGGCTGTGCCCTGCTAAGTATTGACAACCTTTATGGTGTCAAATTTACTTAGCAGGTTACAGCCTAATCGTGTTTTGAAATGATTTATGCTAACTTAGCTTTAGCAACTTCTGCTAGCTCTTTAAAGCCATCTGCATCATTTATTGCCATCTCTGAAAGCATCTTTCTGTTGATTTCAACTTCAGCCAGCTTTAAGCCATACATCAATCTGCTGTATGATAAGCCATTAATTCTAGCAGCTGCGTTGATTCTAACAATCCATAAGGATCTCATATCTCTCTTTCTTTGCTTTCTTCCAGCAAAGGATGAACTCAATGCTCTCATTACAGATTGCTTTGCAACTCTATATTGTTTTGATCTGGCTCCTCTAAAACCCTTTGCCAGCTTTAATACACGATTATGTTTCTTTCTAGCGTTTAATCCGCCTTTAATTCTTGCCATTTTCTATTCCTCCTTATCACCAATATCTATAGATACGGTAAGATCTTCTTCATATTCTTTACATTGGTTGGATCGGTCATTGTTGCTTTTCTGAGATTTCTTTTTCTCTTGGCGGATTTTTTCGTCAAAATATGGCTCTTGTAAGCCTTCATTCTCTTAAGTTTACCGGTTCCTGTTAACTTAAAGCGCTTGGCAGCCGCTCTGCTTGTTTTTAATTTTGGCATGATGTTTCCTCCTTATTATTAGTACAGCTAGTCACTGCTTTTCTACAGTTATAAATATAGCTGTTTCCTATTTTAACGCTTCTCTGTTAAGAACATAGACATATTTCGTCCTTCAAGCCTTGCTGGTCTTTCAATTACAGCAATATCTTCAAGCAATGCAAAAAAAGTATCAAGAATGACTCTTGAAGAAGATGTATGCGCCATTTCACGTCCGCGAAAACGCAATGTTACCTTAACCTTATCACCCTTAGCTAAGAACTTCCGGGCCATATTGGCTTTTGTATTCAAATCATTATCATCGATATTGGGTGAGAAACGAATCTCCTTCACCTCGGTAACCTTTTGCTTTTTCTTAGCTTCTTTTTCTTTTCTTGTCAATTCATACTTGTACTTGCCGTAATCGATAATCTTACATACCGGTGGCTTTGCTGAAGGAGCTATCTTTACAAGATCCAAATTCGCATCCTTCGCCAGTTTTAAGGCATCCTTAGCTGGTACGATACCCAACTGTTCTCCTTCTTCACTAATAAGGCGGACTTCCTTATCCCTAATCTGTTCATTAATCATTAAATCGCTAATAGTATTACACCTCCATGGTCATATCACATTTACAGTTTCTGTTATCCATACATAATTTATCTAAGCAACGTGTGTACAAAACCACACTTATGTAAATAAAAAAGGTGGATAACCTAGATTATCCACCTGCTTATACATATCATACTTCCTAAAGGAAGATATTTATAATGCATAAAAGCATATATGCTTTTGCATACATAACCCGGTCACAGTAAATAT
>JAQVQL010000227.1 GCA_028701595.1 Herbinix sp. | reverse complement strand
TATACGAAACATTCTTCAATCAGATTATCGTCTTGGGATAATACGCTATCAACAGGCTTTTAAGAAACAATACGAAGCTACTTTTTTGGAAAAAGATCTTACCAGCGAGTTAATCAACGAATTTAACTATTACATTCTGATGTCAAAGACTAACCCTCTTTCCAATAAAAAAGCACTTGATTATTCCGATTTAGAACAGGGAGTGGAAATCGCCCATGGAGATCCTTACGTCCCTTCTTTGCCAATATCTGAGGTTAAGAAAGAAGAATTTCTTGATGCCATTGATAAAAGGATTTATGTATTTGAACGAGGTAGTCAATTTGATTTATTACAGAATGTTCCGAATACATTTATGTGGGTATCTCCTTTACCTATGGCGTATCTTGATAAATACAATTTGGTACAGATTCCATGTAAGTCTGACCAGCGCAATTACAGAGATATATTGATTTATCGAAAAGGATATCAGCTTACAGACTTAGACCAACTCTTTCTTACCGAAGTACGTAAGGCAAAAAGCAACCAATAGGATAAAGCCACATAACAATTTATTATTTTTATTATTATTCAATATCGTTATCGTTATATCGATAAATATATATCGATATACTTTTTTTACATTTCCTTTTTACACTTTTCTTTGTTAAGATATTAACAAAGAAAAGTGTATTATTTTTTTGCAGAAGGAGTGATAATCATAGAGCCCAAATGTATCTCACGAGTCATATTAAAGAGATTGCCCATTTATCTAGGCTATCTGAAATCCTTACCAAATGACGCCCCCCCTCATATATCAGCAACTACCATAGCGAATGTACTACAAATGGGTGAGGTACAGGTTAGAAAAGATCTTGCAGCAGTATGCGACATTGGCAAGCCTAAGATTGGATACAAGGTCAGAGATCTAATTGATGAACTAGAAACATTTTTAGGGTTCAAAGACATGAATGATGTAATTATAGTAGGTGCAGGAAAGCTAGGGAAGGCTTTACTGAGTTATGAAGGTTTTCGTGAATATGGTTTATCTATCGTAGCAGCATTTGATGTTGACGATACTGTAATTGGTAATATGAATTCTACTAAACCAATCTATCATATATCAAAACTTTCTGATTTATGCCAAAGGATGAATATTCAAATTGGAATTATTGCAGTCCCGGCAGAAAGTGCTCAGGCTATATGCGATTACATAATCAAATGCGGAATTAAGGCAATTATGAATTTTACACCCTACCTCTTAAAAGTTCCTAGCGATATAATAGCTCATCATGTCAATATAGCTGCATCTCTAGCCCTGCTATCAAAGCAATTGTCAGAGCAAACTTAGAAAGTAGATAATTATATATAAATAATAGTAATTGGATTGATGTTTTAGATTATCCTTAAGGAGGAATAAAAATGAAAATAACCGTATGTATTGGAAGCTCCTGTCATTTGAAAGGTTCGAGGCAGGTTGTTGAAAAGCTTCAATCCCTGATTACCGAAAACAACCTCAAAGAAAAAGTAGAGCTTGCAGGTACTTTCTGCATGGGGAACTGTCAAAGTGGTGTCTGCGTTACAGTTGATGATTTGCCTTTTTCTCTTACACCTGATGACACGATGGACTTTTTTCACAAAGAAATATTAGCTAATTTATAGAAGTACTAATAGACATATCATTTAATATAGACCTGGGATGATAAGATATTAAGTTGAAAGTAGGAATGAAGATGGCGAACTGTCTTAAACTAAAAAAATCTAACTGTAAAAATTGTTATAAATGTATACGTCATTGCCCGGTTAAATCTATTCGTTTTTCCGGAAATCAAGCGATTATTGTAGGTAACGAGTGTATTTTATGTGGGCAATGCTTTGTAGTCTGCCCACAAAATGCCAAAGAAATTGTTGACGAAACCGAAAAGGTTAAGGTGTTTCTTCAAAGCGGTGTGCCTGTCATTGCAAGTATTGCCCCCTCCTTTATCGCTAATTATGACGGAATCGGAATTACTGCTATGAAAAGCGCCTTAAAGAAACTTGGTTTTTACGATGCAGAAGAAACGGCCATTGGCGCCACTATAGTAAAAAAGCAATATGACGAGATACTACTTAAGGGCGACCGTGATATCCTTATATCTTCCTGCTGCCATTCAGTTAATTTATTAATTCAAAAGTTTTTTCCAAAGGAGCTTCCTTACCTTGCAGATGTTATATCTCCGATGCAGGCACATTGTCTTGATATAAAGCGTCGTTATACTAACGCAAAAACCGTATTTATCGGCCCTTGTGTTGCCAAAAAAGACGAAGCCAGCTATTACGGAGACATTGTGGATGCTGTACTTACCTTTGAAGAATTGTCAGTATGGTTTAAGAAAGAAAGCATTATATTAGAACCCATGATAGATTCTATAAAACATAGCAAGGCAAGGCTTTTTCCAACCACCGGCGGCATTTTAAATACCATGGATAAAAATGCACCCAACTATACCTATCTTGCCATTGATGGTGTAGAAAGCTGTATGGCAGCTCTTCGGGATATTGAAGAAGGCAAACTACATAATTGTTTTATTGAAATGTCTGCCTGCGTAGGCAGCTGCATCGGTGGTCCAGTAATGGAAAAGTATCACCGTGCTCCGGTCCGTGATTTTGTAACTGTATCAAGGTATGCCGGGGAAGAAGATTTTATTGTAGAAGACCTTCCTATTAATCAAAAAGTTAAATGTATAGATTTTATCGGAAGAAAGCTTAAGATGCCTTCTGAAGATGAAATATCAACTATTCTTAAACAGATGGGCAAGACCAAGCATGAGGATGAATTAAATTGCGGTTCCTGTGGCTATAACACCTGTCGTGATAAAGCTATTGCCATATATCAGGGCAAGGCCGATTTAACCATGTGCCTTCCATTTCTAAAAGACAAAGCCGAAAGCTTTTCCAATAATATTATTAATAACTCTCCTAATGGTGTATTGATTTTAAATGAAAACCTTGAGGTACAACAGATTAATAAGACAGCTTTAAAATATATGAATCTTAAATTTCCTTCGGATATAAAGGGAGAACCTGTCGTTCGAATACTTGACCCAAAGCCTTTTATAGAAGCCATGCAAAAAGGCAGCAGATTGAGAGATAGTCAAGTATACCTAGCTGAGTATGATAGATATGTGGATCAAACCATCTTATATGATAAAGAGTATCGTATGCTGCTATGTATCATGCATGATATTACAGAAGAAGTATATGCCCGAAGGAAGAAGGAAATTATCTGCGGACAAACTGTTGAGGTTGCAGACAAGGTAGTGGCAAAACAAATGCGCATAGTCCAAGAGATAGCATCTCTATTAGGTGAAACGGCTGCAGAAACAAAAATAGCATTGACAAAATTGAAGGAGTCGATATCAGATGAATAATCTATGTGCCGATATCGGTTATCAGAGTATAAACCATTACGGCGAAGAGCTATGTGGCGACCATATTGATGTAGTAGAGCAGGAGGACAACTCTATAGTAGTGGTACTGGCAGATGGTCTGGGAAGTGGCGTAAAAGCAAGTATCCTTTCTACCTTGACCTCAAAGATTATATCTACCATGATGTCCGTGGGACTATCCCTGGAGGATTGTGTAGAAACTATAGCTGCTACCTTACCGGTCTGTTCAGTCAGAGAAGTTGCTTATTCTACCTTTACCATAATCCGAATAGTCGATTATAGTGAGATTGAAATGATCCAGTATGATAATCCACTGATTATATTAATTCGTAATGGGAAAAATTATGATTATCCCAAAACCGAGATGAACATCGGTGGGAAGAAGATATATAAAACTAGAATTGGACTTAAGGAAAATGATGTCTTTATTGTCATGAGTGATGGATGTCCTCATGCAGGTATCGGTGTCGCCTATAACCTGGGTTGGAAGCGTGAAGATATCATCGATTATATGGAAGTCTTTTATGATGTTGGTTTCACAGCGAAAACATTGTCTACCATCCTAATCGACCAGGTCAACCGCCTATATAATAACAAACCGGGGGATGATGCTACCGTATGCACCATACGTATTCGTAAAATACAGCCGATGAATATGTTATTCGGTCCTCCATCCAACCCAGATGACTGTCACAAAATGATGTCCTTATTCTTCTCTAAAGAGGGAAAACATGTCATTAGTGGGGGGACTACTGCATCCATAGCGTCAAATTATCTTGGTAAGGTGGTAAAGCAAAGCCTCAAATACGAAGATAATAATATAC
>JAQVQL010000226.1 GCA_028701595.1 Herbinix sp. | reverse complement strand
TTTCTAACGGTACAACAGTATATAACATATAATTGCCTTCTTTCTATAGAAATTAACATGCTCACGCTATTCATATTCATTAATCTTCATCAATCATTCTTTGATTTTTCATCAATCATTTCATTAATCTTGGCCAGTGCTTCCTTGATGCCCCCTACCTCATTAATAATCTTTAGCTTTACTGTCTCATCTCCAACCAGAATTGACCCTACATCCTTGGCTAGCTGATTTGTATCAAGCATCAAATTCTTGAAATCAGGATAAGTGATACCTGAATGATTCACAACAAAACTAATAATTCTATCTTGTATCTTCTCAAAATATTCAAATGTCTGAGTTACGCCAATTACGGTGCCATTCATCCTTACAGGATGAATTATCATGGTTGCAGTCGGCACGATAAAGCTGTAATCTGCCGACACAGCTAAAGGAACTCCAATAGAATGACTGCCTCCCAATACAAGTGACACTGTAGGCTTACTAAGGGAGGCTATCATCTCAGCAATCGCAAGACCCGCCTCCACATCACCACCAACTGTATTAATGAGTATAAGTAACCCGTCTATCTCGGTGCTGTCCTCAATAGCAGCAAGCTGAGGTAGGACATGCTCATATTTAGTTGTCTTATTATGCTGGGGAAGGCACCCATGGCCTTCAATCTCTCCGATAACAGATAAAAGGTGTATCTTATGCTCTTTTTTGTTGTTATCAAGGAGGGTCTGACCATATTCGCTTATTTTCTTGTCCTTAAGGTCTTCATTTTCTTTCTTTGCTATTTCATTCTCTTGCTCATCTCTATCAGACTCTTTTTCATTATTATCATACTTATCACTGTTATCTGTATTATCATTATATTCTTCTATTTTATTATCTTGCTGATTATTTTCACCCTTAATTTCTCTCTCAAAATCAACGATTTGCATACATTTCTCCTTATCACATATTTTTACGTAACTTACATAATATTATGTGATAAAGAGCAAGGATTTATTCTATTCTTTCCTCTCTAGCTCGAGTACAAAATTCCTTTTAATCATAAGAAAATATTCAAGTTCATTTAATATTTGAAATAAAACAGCTCTATACTCAAATTCATCTCTAGACACTGGTAATTTATCCTGTTTATACCCTAATGACAATTCATTAAGATTTTCAAGTAAGCCTTTTACATTATTCATTTCATGAAAGCTATCAGATGTCCTTTCTAGGAAATTCGCTAAAGGAATAGACTGCTTAAGTAACACCGGAATATTTATGATATTACGGCTGATAACCTTTAGAACCTCTATCTGATGCTTTCTCATTTCCAAATAAGATATTAGATATCTCGTATTAGACAAAAGAGTATTTCCTGCATCCTCATAAGCCTTACCAATAAGCTCATCTATCATAGTATCAGCACTCCTGAAGTCTATTACTATAGCATCCTTTTCTTGCTCGTCCTTATAAAACGATTTATCATATGGTCCCTCCTGTATCAGGCAGGCCTTTTTATCCTTAAGAGCTCTTGCCATGGTTGTAAGTATCTTCTTCATTTCCTCTTCAAGTATATGCTGCTTAAATAAAATCTTTTTCTTATAATTAGGCATAATAAGATTGATTACGATTCCAATACCCATTCCGATGCCAAGAATCATGGCTTCATTTAAGAACATTGGCCAGTCCACCTTTTTCTCAATAAGAAAATGGGTCATAAGAACCGCATTCATGGATATTCCATCCTTGAGATTAAATAGATAGCTTAGTGCTACAAATACCAATACAAAGCCACCAAATACCAAAGGATTATAGCCGAGACTACCAAACATAATATAGGATATAATTACTGCCATAAGAAAAGAGATAATTCTTTTTGAGGCTATAAGCAGAGTTTCCTTCCTAGTGTTTTGCACCGTAAGCAAGGTGATAATACCTGCAGAAGGGCTATACATAAGCCCTAGAGACTCAGCTACAAGGATTGCAAGAGCAGACCCTATACCTACCTTTATAATAAACAAAGGATTGATTTTATTTAATTGAAGCCTCATAAGTTTCATTTTTTTATACTTTCACCTCCTAATTGCCTGTTACTAGAATTATAACATAGAATCGTTTGTTATTACAAAAAGGCCGTTAAATACCTTGGGTATAATAACAGCCTATATAATGCAACTTTTATTCAATTATTCGGTTGTTCAATTATTCAGCTATTCAGCTATTCATTACAAATAATTATATATTGCTAAATGCCTGTTCAATATCAGCTATGATATCATCCACATTTTCAATTCCTATAGACATACGAATCATATCCGGTGTAATACCACACTCAACCAACTGCTGATCTGTAAGCTGTCTATGGGTTGTGCTAGCCGGATGAAGTACACTGGTCCTTGCATCTGCCACGTGAACAACTATAGCAGCAAGCTTTAAGCTATCCATGAATTTTACAGCAGCTTCTCTGCCTCCCGTAATACCAAAGGAAATAACACCACTAGTTCCGATAGGCATATACTTCTTAGCCAAGTCATAATATTTATTACTCTTTAGGCCGGGATAGTTCACCCATGATACCTGCTTATGCTTCTCAAGATATTCAGCTACACTTTGCGCATTACTACAATGACGTTCCATTCTAAGATGTAAGGTCTCAAGACCAAGATTAAGCAAAAACGCATTGTTAGGAGATGGAGCCATTCCCATGTCTCTCATTAATTGGACTCTAGCCTTTGTAATAAAAGCAGCCTTACCGCAATCTCTTGTATATACCATTCCATGATAGGAATCGTCCGGTGTAGATAAGCCTGGGAATTTTCCATTATCCCAAGAAAAATTACCGCTATCTATTATCACTCCACCAAGAGCCACAGCATGACCATCCATATATTTAGATGTAGAATGAATTACTATATCAGCTCCATATTCAAAAGGTCTACAGTTTATTGGTGTTGCAAATGTATTATCAATAAACAAAGGTAAATCATTTGAATGAGCCAATTTGGCTAGCTTCTCAATATCAGCCACCACCAATGAAGGATTTGAAATTGTCTCAGCAAATATCAACTTAGTATTATCCTTAATTTCCTTTTGAAGCTCATCTATAGAGGCATCAGAATCAACAAATGTACATTCAATACCCATCCTTGCAAAAGTAACAGCAAATAGATTCATTGTTCCCCCATAAATAGTACCTGAGGATATTATATGATCGCCCGAATTACAAACATTCAGAATCGCTACCATATTCGCAGCTTGTCCTGAAGAAGTGCACATAGCACCTATACCACCCTCTAATTCTGCAATCTTTCTTTCAACGCAATCAACCGTAGGATTCGCAAGCCTAGTATAAAAGAATCCCTCAGCCTGCAAATCAAAAAGCTTACCTACATGCTCACTGGAATCATATTTGTAGGTAGTACTCTGATAAATCGGAAGCACTCTTGCTTCTCCATTCTTAGGTTGATATCCCTCTTGAATACATTTAGTATCTATATGATATTTACTCATAACCTCATCCTCCTCCCAAATATATTATTTGTCATCATATATCTAATATATACTAATGTCAAGCAAAAAAGACAGGGGGACGTTTCCCCTGTCTTTCCCTATCTTAAAAAAAGAGACGGAGGAAACACCCCCGTCTTAATTAAGCTTTCTGTAATCCTTTTTGCATTTTATATGAAGTCTTTTTCCTAGGAACAGATTTGGCTTTCTTTTTACTTGCCTTATCCTCTGCCACTGCTAACTCATTATCATCGTCATCACATTTCTTTATACTAAGATTATTATTAAGTTGGAAACTATTACCCTTTTCATCTACCAGCTTAACAAATTCACTTTCTGTTCCTTTATTATGCTTCTTATAAATCAAACCATTTCTTTTAGCGGCTTCTTTAAGAGCTCTAACATTTTTCGATTTACTACTTTCAATCATTTACTAATCATCTCCCATCTATTGAAACCAATTCTCTGTTTGATATTATATTGTTATCAAATACACATAATTGGCTTTCAATATAAGATATGTTAAAGGTATCAAAAAATTTACCAAATTCTTTAGGCATATAGGGTTGATTTGGAAGATAAAACGTTCCAATAATCAATTTATATTTATACTTTATATTCAAGTAATCGCAATATGTACATCGTAATGTTTTCGTGTCGATTAATTCATTGTCTATGGAAGTCAATTCGCCATGGAATAATAAGGGTAAGAATTCCTTTATATATATATCGACAAATTTAGTAT
>JAQVQL010000225.1 GCA_028701595.1 Herbinix sp. | reverse complement strand
TATTATATATCTCTTAGCGGCTACTACATAATTACCTTTCATCCTAAATACTATAACTGTTGTATATATAATATAAAGTACAAACATACCTCCTATTATTAATGAAGCGATTCCTAGAATCGGAGTATTTTCCAGGTACTTACTCTCCTGAGTCGCAAAAGATAGAGTCTGCAAAGTATCAATTGCCAATATCATAATAACAAATAATAGGACTAATCCCTTCTTTTCTTCCTCGAATTCAAATGGCTTACGAAATTCACTATCCATGTTCTTCCCCCTTTATCGAATCACTATCAAGAACATTATAACAAATTATTTCCTAACTTAAAACCAAAATTTGCATAATAATAAATCATTATTAGGTATTTAAAAATACTATATTTATTGTGTTTTATAAAGCATAATGTTATAATTAAAATATATTTATATTTGACCTTAATTTTCATATATATATAGGCAAATCAAAATATTTACATACGGAGGAAAATATGAAAAAATTGTACAAGGGATTAATAAAAAGAATAAAATCTGTTACCCAGTCACAAAAAAAGCATAAAAGTGAATTGGATAAGAGCAATGTTAAATTTTTTTCTACACTACAGTTTAAGTTAGTTACTATGTTTTTGGTTCCCGTAGCTTGTATTATAATACTTGGCTTGGTTTCATACAAGCAAGCAGCATCAGGGATTGAGGATAACTACACAAAATCTACCGCCGATTCTATCAATATGACTGCTGAATATATGCGCTTTGGTTTAAAGAATGTTCAGGCAACCAGTAATCAATTTGTCAGCGATACTGAACTTATGAAATATATGAGAAATGTAGGCGACATTGTGGAGCTTATGACTATACGATCTAATAATGCTAAATCCGTTTCAACAAAGCTTACATCAGATGAATTTATCGGTAATATATATATGATATCTGATACAGCCATGCCAATTATATCTGTGCAGCTAAATATAGAAGATGGATTTTATGCTGGTCTAGCAGAGACCGAAATTGGTGAGTTTATAGCCAAAAATCCTTTGAAGATTTTATGGAGTGGACAAGATGATTATCTTGATGAGAAGCTTCAGACAGGCCCTGATGACTATTCTATTCGTTTAGTTCGAGCCTTTGGAAAAACCGATTCAGTGTTAATTATAGATATCAAAGCTGCTACTATTAATAAAATTCTTGCTGACCTTTCATTTGATGCATCAGGTTACATAGGATTTATTACTCCCGATGGAAGGGAAGTTATAGATCAATCGTCGAAGGAGGTCCCTATGGATCCTTCCGAAACTATATTTACAACTGAATCATTCTATCAGGATGCACAAGCTTCTGAGGAAACCTCAGGTTCAAGCAATGTTAATTACAGAGGCGAACCATACCTTTTCCTATATTCAAAAATAGGTGATACAGGTGCAATGATTTGCTCTTTAATGCCTTTATCAGTTATTAGCAGTCAAGCTGATAATATCAAACAGACCACAGTAATTATTGTAATAATTGCTTGTATAATTGCCATACTAATAGCGTTTGTGATGTCCACCAACATTAATAAAACCTTGGGAAAAATCAACTCTGTTCTTAGAAGGGCAGCTAAGGGAGACTTATCTGTTCAGCTAGAATCTGGTCGTAAGGATGAATTTGGTGTACTGTCAGCTGAAGTACAAGCCACGGTTAATAATATGAAGCAATTAATACAGCAGGTAAGAACGCTTAGCTTGGAAGTATCCCAATCCTCATCTAATGTATCCCAGGCTTCTGAGGCTTTCCTAAAATCCTCTGGAGATATCTCGAGAGCGATGAATGAGATTGAACAAGGAGTAAACCAACAGGCATTAGAGGCCGAACAATGCTTAGTTCAGATGGATACCTTGAATAAGAAGATTGAACTGGTTAGTGATAATACCAGAGATATCGAGATGATAGCAGATAACACAAAGGAACGAGTAAATGAAGGAACAATCATATCCGATAAATTAAACGAACAGACCTCATCTACTATAAATATTACAATAGCTATAATCAAGGAAATCGAGAAGTTAGCAGAGAAATCGTCCTCAATAAGTAAAATTATAAATGTAATAAATGACATAGCTAATCAGACTAATCTTCTATCTCTTAATGCCTCCATCGAGGCTTCCCGTGCAGGTGAATACGGTAGAGGATTTGCGGTGGTAGCAAGCGAGATTAGGAACTTAGCGGAGCAGTCAAAATCCTCTGTAAATAACATTAAACAAATCATAGGTAGCATATTGGAGGATACCACAAGTGTGGTAGAAACCGCCAGAAGTGTAGAAAATGTTCTGAAGCTACAGGAAAGCGCAGTGAAAAATACAACAGATTCCTACCACGATATCAATGAGAGCGTAGAAAAGCTTGTAGTATTCCTTAAGCAAATCGCAGAAAATGTAGATAGTATAGATGAGACAAGAGTTATTACCTTGGCTTCTGTCGAGAATATATCTGCTGTGCTTGAAGAAATAGCAGCTGCCTCAAATAATGTTAGTAATACATCCGATGAACAGCTAAAATCAGTAGAAACCCTTAACGAATCTGCAGTCAATCTGGATTCCCACACAGGCAAGCTTGCTAGCGAAATACAGAAGTTTAAAGTAGAATAAATAGGAAGGGTTAGAACCATGAAAAATTCCAAGACAAAAAGAATAGGCGCCACCATTGGTATTATCGCTATATTGTCACTATATGTTATATCCTTTATAATAGGCGTGTTCTTCTCTGATGAATATCCTCAGTTATTTATGGCCAGCGTGTTCTTAGCAGTTATTGTACCTATCATAGTCTATTGCTTTGTAGCGGTATATAGGTATGTTCATAAGAAGGCAGAATATAACCGATCAGAAGAGACAGATGAGTTAGATAAATAGTAAGACAATAAAGACATTCTAAATCAAAAACAGGAGGTTGCATTATTAGTATATATGCAACCTCCTGTTACTATTCAGAAACATCTTCTTTTATCCTCTTAAAATACTCTTGTATTGTATTCTCGTATCCGTTGTCCGATGGAACATAGAATACAGAGTCCTTTATCTCATCAGGCAGATACTGTTGATTAACATAGTTGTTCTTATATACATGAGGGTATTTGTAACCTATCCCGTGTCCGAGCTTTTCTGCTCCCTTATAGTGGGCATCCTGTAGATAGGGAGGAATAGTCGCAGTCTTTTCATTACCAACCAATTTCATCGCTGCACTGATTGCATTAACGGCTGAATTGCTTTTAGGTGCGCAAGCTACATAAGTTGCCGCCTGTGACAATACAATCTGGGCTTCAGGCATACCAAGGCGCTCTACTGCCAGAGAAGCACTAACGGCTACCACTAAAGCATTCGGATCTGCATTTCCCACATCCTCAGCTGCACATATCATAATTCTTCTTGCAACAAAGGCCACCTCTTCTCCCGCATAGAGCATACGGGCTAGGTAGTATACAGCCGCATCTGGGTCTGATCCTCTCATACTTTTAATAAAAGCCGATATGGTATCATAATGATTGTCCCCATCCTTATCATATTTTAAGGCTCTCTTCTGTATACATTCCGAAGCGACATCTATATTAATATGGATATATCCATCCTCTGCTCGCTCGGTTGTAAGTACTCCCAGTTCTATAGCATTAAGGGCAGCTCTTGCATCCCCATTTGCTACATCGGCGAGAAATTCCAAGGCATCCTCATGAAGCTTTGGCTTATAGACACCAAGACCTCGCTCCTCATCCGTAACTGCTCTTGTTAAAAGAATCTTTATATCATCCTTATCCAAAGGCTTTAATTCAAATATTATTGATCTGGATATCAAGGCGGAATTAACTTCAAAGTATGG
Organism: Herbinix sp.; assembly: GCA_028701595.1. Taxonomy (GTDB): domain Bacteria; phylum Bacillota; class Clostridia; order Lachnospirales; family Lachnospiraceae; genus Mobilitalea. Next base: position 387 of record JAQVQL010000225.1, on the reverse strand, counting down.
ATTCTCCGTAGTAGCACCGATTAATACAATGGTGCCGTCCTCCACGAAGGGTAGAAGGTAATCCTGCTGACTTTTATTAAATCTATGAATTTCATCAACGAACATAATGGTTCTTTTCCCGTACATACCCAAATTATTCTTGGCCTCAGAGATAACAGCCTCCATATCCTTCTTTCCCGAAGCGGTTGCATTAATCTGAGTAAATAAGGAGCTCGTGGTATTGGCAATAACCTTAGCTAGTGTGGTTTTGCCTGTTCCCGGAGGACCATAGAATATGATGGAGCTTATTTTATCTGCCTTAATAGCGCGATAAAGAAGCTTATCCTTACCGATAATATGCTTTTGCCCTACTACCTCCTCTAATGTCAAGGGACGAAGCCGTGAGGC
>JAQVQL010000024.1 GCA_028701595.1 Herbinix sp. | reverse complement strand
TAATGTCCTCTCACTTAATTTTCTCATTCTACAATCAAATAGAAACTCCTTGATAATATCTTCGTTTAACATAAAAAATCCCTCCATCCATCGTGGTGTCAGTTACGATAGACAGTGGGATTTGGACGTATACTTCATTTTGTCAATAAAAGTATACAGTTTATCATCACTGGTTCATTTTTTAACATCTAAAATCGCTACAACCCTTGAAAACAGTGGCTTTTCCTACTCTTCCCAGTTATGATATACTTCCTGCACATCATCATCCTCATCAAGTAAGTCCAGGATTTTATTCATGTTCTTGATGTCCTGTTCGTCCGTTAGCTCTACCCAGGTTTGAGGAATCATAGTAATCTCAGCCTGTGCCATAGGGATTTCTTGATTTTCAAGATTTTCTCTAACTTCACTAAAGCTATCTGGTTCGGTTATTATCTCGAAGCTGTCCTCTTCCTCCATAAAGTCCTCGGCCCCGCCATCAAGTGCCATAAGCATCATATCATCGCCCTTTATATCGCATTCCTCTTTATCTATAATAATCTGCCCCTTACGGTCGAACATAAAGGATACACAGCCTGTGGTTCCCACATTACCACTTCCCTTGGTAAATGCATTTCTAACATTTGCCGCAGTTCTATTCTTGTTGTCAGTCAGCGCTTCGACTATTATAGCTATTCCGTTTGGGCCATAGCCTTCATAGGTAACTGCCTCGTAGTTAACAGCATTGGTATCTCCTGCTGCCTTCTTGATGCTTCTATCAATAGTATCATTGGGCATATTATTGGACTTAGCCTTAGCAACAATATCCTTTAGGCGTCTATTAGTATTTGGATCTGAGCCGCCATCCTTTACTGCGACTGCAATCTCGCGACCAAGCTTGGTAAATATTTTACCTTTTGCTGCATCATTTTTTCCTTTTTTATGTTTTATGTTTGCAAATTTTGAATGTCCTGACATTTATAATTCTCCTCACTGTAATATGTAACTAATGGAATAGAACAGCCTATTCCACGTTCTTAATAATTTTATTTAATTTCTCCATCACAGCTATCGTATCCTGCGTCGATCTGATAGCACAAAGTATGGTATCATCACCGGCTATACATCCTACGATGCTGTTAATCTGAAGTGCATCAAGTGCGGCAGCAACTGCCATAGCCATACCTGCTACCGTCTTAATCACTAGAATATTCTGTGCCATATCCATCGATATAAAGCCATCTCTTAGTACCCGTGTATATTTCTCACTCATTCCTGGTTCTGTTTTTTGCATTGTAATGTATTTCTGTCTTCCATCATCCAAGGCGACCTTTGTCAGCTTCAGCTCTCTTATATCCCTAGATACTGTTGCTTGAGTAACATTATAGCCTTCCCTCATTAGCCCTTCGGCTAAGTCTTCCTGTGTTTCAATGTCATGCTTACTAATTAATTCAAGAATCTTACTTTGTCTGCTTAATTTCATACTATTTACCAGTGCCTTTCTTATAGGATTTGTAAATCACTGCCACCTGTCAGCTTTGAACGCAATATTTCATATATACCGGTCTGGTTGAGACGAATTAATCTTGTATTATGTTGTGCCTTCCTAATAAGCATCTCATCCTCTGTTCCCATATCTATAACAGTCTGTCCGTCATATGAGACAATTGCCTCATCGTCTTGAGTCTTTTTACTCCTTCTTACTACAACCTTAACAACATCCTCTGCGGATATAACTACGCTTCTGGGACTCAATGAATGTGCACATATTGGTGTAATAACCATAACATCAGCTTTTGGGGTTATTATCGGTCCCCCTGCCGATAGATTATAGGCTGTCGAGCCAGTCGGTGTAGAGATAATAACACCATCTCCTCTATAATTATCAACCAACTGATCATTTACATATATCTGTAGACTTATAATTCTTGAAAGACCTTTTCTTGTAATCACAATATCATTCAGTGCATAACCTGTAGTTAATCCATCATTTATATCAGAAGCCTTATTATTAGCCACATGAAGCTCTCCACTAAGCATCATCCGGTTTTCTAACACATAATCATCTTCAAATAGCCTATCAAGGGCTTCCTTTATATGGTTCTTTTCTATCTCTGCTAGAAAGCCTATGGTTCCAAGGTTAATGCCTAGAATGGGAAGGTTCAAATCCATTAAATGAGTTGCACAACGAATAATGGTTCCATCCCCACCTAAGATAATGGCACACTGGACATCTATGCCAGGCCTAATCTTGTCATTCTCTAATTCAAGAGTACCAATAAGGCTGCACTTTCTTTCTGAGCTCATAATATAATCAGCAATCTGTTTAGTGATTACATTATCCTTGTCTTTTCTTTCGTTTGTAATAACTAAAAACCTATCCATCTTTTTAGCACTCCTAATTTATGTTAAAAGTGTATCATATAATACCATGAAATTCAAGCAATCGTTTCGGATTTGGAATTATTAAACATGCTAGAGAATATTTATCAATAAATGCCAACTATAGTAATTCATGAGCCTTACTGACCACATGCCCTATTGCTTCTTTAATTGTCTGTGTGAAATCTATATCTCCTCTAGCAGGTAATAAATTCCTCAAGTATAATAAATATTCAATATTACCCTCAGGCCCCTTAACCGGTGAATAATCGAGTCCCTTATATTCAAAGCCTATTTCATTTGCATAGGAGGCTACCATTTGGATTACATTCATATGCACGTTCTTGTCTCTGACAACCCCTTTTTTTCCTACCAGTTCTCTTCCGGCTTCAAATTGAGGCTTTATCAGGCATACCATCTCTCCTTCGTCAGCCATCAGCTCTTTAACAGGTAGAAGGACCTTAGTTAAGGATATAAATGATACATCAATAGATACAAATGATATTTTCTCATGAATTTTCTCATCAGTCAGATAACGGATATTCGTCTTCTCCATGGAAATTACCCGCGTATCCTGCCTAAGCTTCCACGCCAGCTGGTTTGTTCCCACATCCACTGCGTATACCTTTATCGCCCCATTTTGTAGCATGCAATCCGTAAATCCCCCAGTTGAAGAACCAACATCCATACAGATTCTTCCCTCTAGTTGGATAGGAAACACTTCGAGTGCTTTTTCAAGCTTTAGTCCGCCTCGACTAACATATCTTAGCTTATCCCCTTTAATTTCTATCGACGCCTCTTCAGGAAATGTGCTTCCTGCCTTATCCTCTCGCTGCCCTTCAACAAATACAATTCCCGACATTATGATTGCTTTTGCCTTTTCCCTGGACTCGGCTAAATTCCGATTTACCAAAAGTACATCCAGTCGTTCCTTCATACTATACTCCAATCTGATTATGAACCACGAATATGTGCATGTCTCTATTCAATATTCTATAGTTCCTTTAGTATCCTTCTCGTTATGCTCTTCGCATCGAGCTCCAGCTTTTCATAAAGCTCATCTACACCGCCCTGCTCAACAAAATCATTGGGTATAGAGAAGTTGATATGCTTAATATTCTGGCTGTTATTATCGCATATATAATCCGATACCTGTTGACCATAGCCTCCAGTCCTAACATTATCCTCCATAGTTATGAATATGCTATGATTCTTAGAAAGTTTCTTTAGCATCTCATTATCCACAGGAGATACAAATCTTACATTGACTAGAGTGGCATCCACCTCCTGCTCCTTAAGTAGCTCGGTAACACTAACAGCCGTCTTTACCATGCTTCCCACTGCCAGTATGGCTATCTTCTTTGCCCTATGGGCAGTTGCCTCATGGACAATCTCACTCTTGCCATATACAATAGGCTCCTTATTCTCCATAAGACCACTATAAGCATCACCCTTAGGATATCTAATTGCTACCGGTCCATCATAGGTCAATGCATATTCCAGCATCGCATCTAATTCCCATTTATTTTTTGGTGCCATCACCACCATATTTGGTATATGGCTTAAGAAGGATAAATCAAATATCCCCTGATGGGTCTTGCCGTCTCTTCCGGTGATACCTGCTCTATCAATCGCAAACACCACTGGAAGCTTATTAATACAGATATCATGGATAATCTGATCATATGCTCGTTGGAGAAATGTAGAATATATGGCTACAACAGGTCTTAAACCTTCTGCTGCCATACCAGCTGCAAATGTCACAGCGTGTCCCTCTGCAATTCCAACATCAAAAAATCTATCGGGATAACGTCTTTTGAATACATTTAATCCTGTACCATAGGGCATTGCTGCGCTAATAGCCACCACTTTATCATTATTTTGGGCAATTCTTAACAAGGAGGATGCAAATGCCTGTGTGTAGGATGGTCTGTTATTGTCACCTACCGTTTCTCCATTATCAATGCTGAATGTTGAGATACTGTGAAACTTGCTGGGATGGCTTTCAGCAGGGACATATCCCTTACCCTTTTTCGTCATAACATGAATTACTACTGCTCTATTTGTCTTATTTGCGGTATTTAAAGCTTTCAGCATGTCTTCGGTATTATGTCCATCGATTGGACCTATATAGGTAAGCCCAATATCCTCAAAGAACATACTTGGCAACATAAAATACTTAACAGCATCCTTAGAACGCTTAAGGATATTTACTACTTCCTTACCACCAGGTAGCTTCGATGTTAAGGCGTTTTCCATATTCTCTTTGAAATCTGTATATTTGGTATTAGTCCTAAGCTTAGCAAGATAATTAGCCATACCACCTACATTCTTTGATATAGACATATTATTATCATTTAGAACAATTATCATATTAGACTTTAATCTACCTGCATTGTTTAAGGCTTCAAAGGCCATTCCCCCCGTAAGTGCTCCGTCACCCAACACCGCGACTACTTTATTATCCTCGCCCTTAAGGTCTCTTGCATGTACCATCCCCAGTGCTGCAGATACAGCAGTGGAGCTGTGTCCCGTATCAAATGCATCACAATCGCTCTCCGTTCTCTTTGGAAAGCCACTTATTCCATCCATCTGACGAAGACTAGAGAACTGATCCTTTCGTCCTGTTAACAACTTATGGGTATATGATTGGTGCCCCACATCCCATATAAGCTTATCCTTTGGGAAATCCAAAAAAAGATGTAATGCCATTGTAAGCTCAACTACACCAAGGTTGGATGCCAAATGCCCTCCTGTCTCGCTGACCTTTGATACTAAAAACGAGCGAATTTCCTTAGCTAGCCTTCGGTAATCCTTAGGTTCAATATTCTTTATATCATTAGCATCATTTATATTATCCAGTATCCCTGGCATAACAATCACCTCATTCTGATTCTATCTAGACCAATAATATTATATGATAAGATAAAACTTTACTTATCTCTGTTTATTAGCTTAATTATTAATTCTCTTAAAAATTCATTCTTATAGGGAAGTGACTCGTAGGCCTTCCTTGCCCTATCTGTAACATAAGAAACCTCTTCTTTTGCCCGGGCTAAATCCATTATAGCTACATAAGTCGGCTTATCATTCTTTTCATCGGAATGGACCGGCTTTCCAATAATAGCATCACTGCTTGTTACATCAAGGATATCATCCTTTATCTGAAATGCCAAACCGATATCTCCTGCAATACTCTGGGTTATACTAACCTCTTCATCATTAGCTCCGGCAAGAATAGCTCCTATCATCATTGATGCTTCGAATAAAGCCCCTGTCTTTAGTAGATACATCATATCAAGTCTATCCTTTGTCTGGGATTTCCCGACAAATTCAATATCTATAACCTGTCCGCCAATCATGCCATGAATTCCGGCCTTCATTGACAGAACCTTATATGCTCTCATAATCCTTCTGTATATATTTGGTGCGTCTAAAGCCTTCACATCTACCTTGTCATATGCTCCGGCTGCTGTTTCAAATGCAAGCGTAAGAAGACCGTCCCCAGCAAGGATGGCCATAGCTTCACCGAATTCTATATGGGTGGTCTTTCTTCCTCTACGATATTCATCATTATCCAAGGCTGGAAGATCATCATGTACCAAGGAATAGGTATGAATCATTTCAATAGCAGTCATGAAGGGATGTAGAATATCAATATACTTACCGTTGAAGAGACGGAAGGTCTCAAGCATTAGCATAGGACGAATCCTTTTTCCTCCCGCTCTTATACTATAATTCATAGCCTCCATTAAAGTTTTGTAATGGCCCTCTTCCTTAGGTAAATATCTTTGTATAATTTCATTAATCTCAGTCTGTCGTTTTGTTTGCTCTTGTTCAAAGCTCATCTGTTTCTCCATTTTCACTAAGTATTATCAGCTCTTTCTCCACCTTATCAATGGAATCGCTGCTTGCCTTTAATAGCTTCATACCCTCCTGGTATAAGGAAAAAGAACTTTCCAGGCTAATATCAGGCTTTTCTAACTCTTCGATAATAATATTCAGTTTATCAAATGCTTCCTCTAATTTGAAATTCTTCTCAGACATTACTACCTCCATATTCTCTGATTTGCTCCTTGGTTTCCTCAACCCTGGATACAAGTTCTCCATCTACAAGAGATATTATCAGCTTATCATTTTTCTTAACATTCTTTATACTCTGAATAGGCTTTCCATCCTCTCCTCTTACTGGCGCATATCCCTTCTTAAGCTTAGCGAGTGGAGATAATCCCTCTAATTTTGTAACATATAATTCTAATCTATGATGTGCATCCTTAAGTTTACGTTCCATATGATAAGTCAGCCTCTGCTCCATATCCATCAACTGCTGTCTTCTTTGCTTTATTTGATAAGATGGGCTTGCATAAAAAAGTCTTAGCTTCAGCTCTCTAATTTTTGATTGGTGGTATGTAACATTATCCATGCTAGCCTTGAAAATGCGTCTTTTATATTCCTGAAGGGTGTTTGTTAATGATATATAATCATTTACTGCAAGCTCAGCCGCCGCCGAAGGCGTCGGTGCACGGAGGTCCGCCACATAATCCGCTATTGTAACATCGGTTTCATGGCCTACTGCTGATATTATGGGAGTAGTAGATGAATATATGGCTCTTGCCACAAGCTCCTCATTAAATGCCCATAAATCCTCGATGGAGCCTCCTCCTCTTCCGACAATTATGACATCGCATTTACCCTTATCTAAAGCCTTAATACCCCTTACTATACTGTCAGCTGCTCCCGCTCCTTGTACCAAAGCCGGATACAATATCAATTGAATATAAGGATTTCTACGCTTTGATATATTAACAATATCCTGGATTGCCGCTCCGGTAGAGGCAGTCACGATACCTACCCTCTTAGGGTAGGGCGGGATGGATTTTTTATGGTCTCTATTAAATAAGCCCTCGATCTCCAAATCCTTTTTGAGCCTTTCAAAACGCTCATATAATACCCCGAGGCCGTCCAGAACAATTTGATTCGCATATAATTGGTACTTTCCGTCTCTTTCATATACACTCATGCTACCAAGTACGATTACGCTCTGACCTTCCTCCATACGAAAGGCTAGTCCTCTTCTTTGTCCCGCGAACATAACGCATGTCAATTGCCCCTGGGTATCCTTTAATGTAAAATAAATATGCCCAGAGGTATGGTATTTGCAGTTTGAGACCTCTCCCTTAACATAGATATGGTTAAGATAGGGATCCTTTATAAACATGTTTTTAATATATAGATTAATCTCTGTAACCGTATATGCCTGTCCCATGTATTACCTCATTTCTAAAGCCTATGCCAGTTTAGCCAACACTCCGTTCACAAATCCTGGAGTATCATCTCCTCCAAACACCTTAGCAAGCTCCACCGCTTCATTGATTGCTACTTTGATGGGAATATCATCGTCAAAGCTCATTTCAAATACAGCAAGTCTAAGAATGGTTAATTCTACCTTACCCATACGGCCTAATGTCCAGCCACTGGCAGCCTCAGAAAGCATATGATCAATCTCATCCAGCTTCTCTAATATTGTATCAAACCGATTATTTAGATACTGTTTGTCCTTAGTCAAGGGCTCCTCTAGCTGCGACAGGTATATCTCAATCTGCTCTATTAAATCCTCGCTATCATGAAAATCCCTACGAAACAGCATCAGGAAAATGTGCTCCCTTATTTCTCTTCTGGTCAAATTATTATTCCTCCTAAATCAAGAATAAACTATTAATACATACAACGGAGGAATTGTCCTCCTAAATCAAGAATAAACTATTAATACATACAACGGAGGAATTGTCCTCCTAAATCAAGAATAAACTATTAATACATACAACGGAGGAATTGTCCTCCTAAATCAAGTATAAACTATTAATACATACAATGGAGGAATTGTCCTCCAAAATAAACTATAAAATATCACTATTTATAACGGAGGAATTTTCCTCCCTAAATAAACTATAAATCATCATTACATATAACGATAAAAAAGGGGTTGCTGCTCTACTGCTTAGGCAGTATCCAATAACCACGCTTGCAACATCCCCTTATATGATACAATTACTCTTTAACAATATTTACTCCTGCTATCCTAACGTTAACCTCCTTAACGCTAAGTCCTGTCATATTCTCTATGGCTAGCTTAACCTTTTCCTGTACTTGTTTTGCTGTATCAGGAATTCCATAGCCATAATCTAAGGTAAGAGCCATATCCACCGATACTGAATCCGGACTAACTAGAACCTTAATTCCCTTGGATAAATTCTTCTTTCCAAATTTGCCCGCCAATTCATTTGTTGCACTACCACTTGTGGCAGCAACACCTTTAACCTCTGTAGCCTCTAGACCTGCTCTAACTGCTACAACCTCATCGGCAATTTGCACCTCGCCTATATTTCCATTTTCATGTATTTTATATGTGTTCCTGATTTCCGGTTCTTTACTCACAGTATATACCTCCTATGTTATATATTATTCGGTCATTACTATATACTAAGTTTATTTCTTACTTATTATATAGTATTATACCAAACTTCTCATCTTTTGCAATTATTTATAAAATTTTTTCTTATTCTGATACTACAACCGGATTAATTGTAATCATTTCGATTGTGGCATTTGTCTCATTCAATACTACATCCTCTACTATTGCCAGCTGCTGGTCTGAAAGTGATGGTGTGTTAATAACCACATTCACATCTCCGTCTGCATTCATGGTCACCATTGCATCGGCAAATCCCTTGGTTTCCAACATTACCTCGGTGTTATTTTCAATCTCAGATATGTTCGTAAGCTGAATCATTCTTTCAATGATTGGCTGCTTGGAGGCATCGGATATGTTCGTACTTTCAATAAGTGCTTTAAGATCTGCTCTGTTTCTTGCCCTATCTTGTTCTCTCTCAATCTTCTTACTGATAAAGAAGCTAGGATCCAAGGTGGTACTAGCAAGAACAGCCTCTCCAGGAATGTCCTCCACTTCTAATTCACCGGTATCGGTTACATTGTTTGCGGCGGCCATTAAATCTTCATCAGACAAATCTCCCAGCTCCTGTGTATCTTCATCATCAATATTTACGGGAGTTACCTCATCATTTTCATCGTCTGTCGCATCTAGGGTCTCAGCATCTGTTGTGTCATCGGTGGTTTCATCTGTTGTTTCATCTGTGGTTTCATCTGTTGTTTCATCGGTAGTGTCGTCTGTAGTATCATCGGTAGGCGTATCTCCTAGGTCGTCTGTGCTCTGTACAAGCTGGAGCCCATCTGTATCGCTAACTACATCTACATCCGGGTTAGTTGTAACCACCGAATTCGAATCATCCGGTTTATCCTTATTCGTAAAGCTCAAATAACCGGCAATCACAATCATAATTGCTAGTGCTGTAATTATGATCTGATTCTTTTTAAATATATTTTTCATTTATAAACCTCCTGATCATTTAATCCCATCACTCATCTTCATTACCTTAACTTTATGCACAGGAATATCAAATAATACCTCTGCAGCCTCCATAATATCCTTAATAACCAGAACATTATCCCCGCCTTCGGCAATGATAAGAACACCCTCTACCTCAGGCTCCCGTTCCTGTAATATGTAAGGCTGGGTGTTCCCATCCTCGTTTGTAACCAGAACGGTGCTTTCATCCTTCTGGATACTATTATTTATTCTGCTTCCACCCTCCCCGTCAACTTCGTTTAAGCCTTCCTGAGTATAAGGTACATCCTTAAGTGGGATCTTCTGCTTGGAGGCTTTTAAGGTTATCATTACCTCTGCTTCCCCAATACCATTCACTTTACGAAGGATGTTCTCAAGCCTGCCTTCTAATTCTGATATATAGGTATTCGAATCATAGCTTGTCGTATTCGTACCAATTTGCCAATCTGAGGATTCTGGGACAATAATCTTATCATTTTCCTTCTTTTCACCCCCAAATAAGCCCGGAAAAGTAAGAATAATAAGTAAGACCCCTGCCGCAAATATCATGATCAGCTTAGGCATTCCAATATCTTTTAGAGATATTTTCTTTTTTTCCATCTTATCTCTAGCCTTCCTTTATACTAATATTTATATTATCTTGTTCCATATTATAGAAGTCTGATAGTCTTTTTTTTATTTGTATTTCCAAAGGAGAGAGCAGATTTTCTATACTCTCCATTATATCCTCGCATTTATTAGCTGATATAACTATTCTCTCAATATCAATCATATGTACAGGAATTCCCTCATCCTCCAGGTATCCCGCATTAATTGATAGTGACCTTATTTTTCCAAAGCTATCACTATCGCCGTCCCTATTAACTACGACTTCCATCTCATACAGATAGAGGCCATCATCCTGCAGTATATTGGCTACCTGCTCCCTTATCCTATCCTCAAATCCTGCAAATACCACATCCTTTTGCTTGTCCTCCATAAGTTTTAGCTCATTTTGAAAGTCTGACACATCAGCCTGATATATATTGGCATTTAAATAATAATCAAGAATTTCATCCATATTAAGTAGCTTTAAGAAGGGAGACACGACAATTAATAGTAGAATCATTCCCGATACAATGCTTATATATTTTTTATAGCTACTACTTCCTAATAGATTCATTATTATTGTGTTAAGGATTAGATAGATAACTATATTTCTGACCCATTCATATATTTCACTCATCTTCTAGCCATACCTTTCTTAATAACTAAACAACCTTTCCTGTTGAAATTGCAACAATCGTTATAGATAAAAGAAAAAGAATCGCTCCAACTACAACACACTGAAGAAGCATCTGTGCTGATTTTGCTGAAGCACTTATGCATTCAATAATCCTTTTGTCTGAGATAGGCTGTAAGGCCGCGCTAGAAAACTTATAGATCAGGGTAACAGCAAGCAGCTGAATTATTGGTATTGTGCAAATGATAATGATTACAACCAGCCCTGCAACACCGATGGCATTCTTTAATAGCATTCCCGATCCGATTACGGTTTCCGCCACACTTCCTATGGTATTGCCTACTCCGGGGAGCGCGGATGATGCCTTGAAAATCACAGATCTTTTTACTTGATCGACTACAGGCACAATTAATCCTTGAATTGTCTGAAAGCCAATGACTGCTGCCAACAGACTTCTGAGAGTCCATTTGATTATTATTTCTAAGAACCCTGCCAGCTTTGATAGCATGTCCTCCTTTGAAAGGTTATTAGAGAGGACAATGATAAGATAGAAATTAACCAAGGGTATAACTGCTCTAATAATAATAAAATCAACTAAAGTGATTATCATTAGAGCTATTTTATAGAAAGCAAATGAGGACATACTACCTGAGCTTAAGGCAACCGACATAAAATATGAGGGAACCAATGCCTTCATAAAATCAAGCACCTCCCCGATAACAGTAGAAGCTATATTAGATGCACTTATAAAGGAGCTAATCAGGAGCGCGAATAAAAGCAGATATGTAACATAGTATCCTGTTTCTGAAACCTGCTGATACTTAAAGGCCATGGATAAGTTGGTAAATATAGCCGCTATGAGTGAGATAGATATAAGTCGTCCAAATGTAGTAAGATGGCCATTAATCTCCCCCCTGATGGACTGTATCAGCTTATTCCCTATGCCTGATAAGGAAAATGCTTCCTCACCGGATATAAGCTTATTTACATAGTCACTAAAATCTATGGAATCTCCCCGCTCCATGATATTATCTATGACTTCTTGAATCTCGTCATAATTGATATCATCATATAAATCATTTGATGCATATGCCATGCTTGTACTATTTATACAAAAAAACACAAATATAAAAACACCAGCAATCCTTAATGCATACTTATAATATCTATGTTTTCGTCTGCGCTTCAATTATAGCCACCTTTCCTTCCAATCTATCTGACAGTTAAGAAGTTATTGATAGTATCAAGCAAAGCAAGTAGTATGGGCATACTGATGGCTAAAATAGAAAGCTTACCTACCAGCTCTACCTGCTCTCCAATAGCCTGGTATCCAGAATCCTTACATAGGGATGCCGCAAACTCTGTAACATAGGTAATTCCGATTATCTTAATCATTATATTTATATAAGCCTCATTGATATTAATATATCCCTGTAGTCGGCTTATTGTATCTAGAATAACCTCCATCTTACCGATACCAAGCATTAAAATTATTAGGCAGGCTGCAATACTAATATATAGAGAATATTCTTCCCTTCCCTTTTTAAAAGTTATAGCCATTAGTACAGCAATAATGCCTATAACTGCTACATTAATCATTATTCATCCCCCTATGTATTACAGCATACTAAAAAGCTCTTTTATAGTTGCAAACAACTCCGTAATATATGGAAGAATCCAGAACAGAACCATAATTAGACCTGCAAGACTTGTCATAAATGCCAGCTCCTCTCGATTCGATTGCTTCAATATTTGATTCAGTATGGAAACCAATATTCCCACAACAGCAATTCTAAGTATTAAATAGATATCCATCCTTACCCCCATACTTTTCCGATGTAATACTAATAGCTTTTCTAGATTAAGATTATTGTAATGAAGATTCCTGCCATAATCCCCAGAGTGTTATATAGATAGGATTTCTCTTTTGCAGTCTTTGATAACTCAGTTATCTCATCCTCTAGCTGTGTAAGAAATAATTCAAGCGTATTCATCTGCATCTCCTTATCAAGATACCCAAGGTTATCACCGAATTGTATTAATATAGACTTGTCCTTTTTATTTAATGAGGACTGATTAAGCTCTGCTTCCACCGCGTCCCTCCAAACCTGTGAAAATGTATTACCTGAATGCTCGCTTAGTCTATCTGATACCTTTGTTAAAAACCCTTTAAAACTACCCTCATGTCTTCTTGCTATAGAGCAGATTGCTTCTGGAAGTGGAGTATTACCATACCTTATATCTCCACGAAGCAAGACAATAAGCTTTCTTAACTCCTTGATATCATTTATTCTGGATTTAAGCTCATTACTGCAATAAAAACCCATTAGGGTCGAAGAAAGAATAATTAGTATAGCCCCGACAACCTTTGTAATTTGCATCCATACCTCCATTTTCTCAGGCTCTAACCCTGATGATATATTCTATTTCCAAAAGCATCATAAATTTCTTCAAGATGTCCTATTTGCTTGATATTATTCAAAATGACATATCTTTCAAATAGCCTTTTTCTTAATAGCTCTCCAAGAATCGGCTTGCTCTTTACATCCTCGATTGAGCTTCCGTGGACTGTTGCTATCAATTTGCAGCCACAGCTTATAACATGATCGATAGCCTCCAAATCCTCTCTTGAGCCAATCTCATCTACGGCTATTACCTGTGGGGACATGGACCTGATAAGCATCATCATTCCCTTTGCCTTCGGACAGCAGTCCAGAATATCAGTCCGTATTCCCAGGTCATTTTGAGGAGTCCCCATATAGCAGGCTCCTAGTTCGGATCGCTCGTCCACTACTCCTACGTTCATTCCCTCTATATATGAACAGCCATTAGAAATTTGCCTGATTATATCCCGAAGAAGGGTTGTCTTACCGCACTTTGGCGGTGAAATTATAAGAGTCTGGTATATCCCCCTGGTTTGTTCATTTGCAAGATAAGGCATTACTATATCCGCACAACCCTTTACCTGATGAGCAAGTCTAATATTGATATATGATATATGCTTCATTCCCTTGACGGAGTCCTCCTGGATTATAGTCTTACCCGTAATCCCTATCCGATGGCCTCCATTGATGGTGATAAAGCCTTGGCGTATCTCCTCCTCAAAGGCATACAAAGAATAATTACTTATGTATTCCATGGTCTCCTTAATTTCATTTTTAGTAATAAGGATTCCATGGGAAGGTTCATTAACTAGGCTTGCATTCTCCGATACGAAGTATTCCTTGTTGCCATAGTTAACCATAAGCGGACAGTCTATTCTTAAGCGAATTTCCTGCAAGGCTTCAAAATCAATCTTCAGCTTACTAAGTATTTTTCTTAGCTTCAAAGAGAATATCTTAAGAAGCTCGTCTATAGTTTTTATTGCTTGTAGCTTATCAGCAGGCATGATTTTTAGCTCCTCTTATAACAGCTTATCCAACATCTTCTAAAACAATATATTCCCGCTATATAAAAATATGACGGAGTTTTATAGATTCTTTAAGATGAAGATAAGATATTTATATTGCTTTTTCTGCTTGCTTTACTATAATTAAAACAAGAATATTAAAATTATTAAACAAATCGGTCAATTGGATTTAGAAATGGAGAAGAAATGAGATACGGCTTAATTGGTGGAAAGCTTGGTCACAGCTATTCAAAATATATCCACGAAAGAATGGTAGACTGTAATTATGATCTTATCCCCTTAAATGAGGATGAGCTTGATGTGTTCATGAGAGAGAAGAAATTTGCCGGTATTAATGTAACAATACCCTATAAGGAAAATGTAATTCCTTATCTGGATGATATAGATTCCTTGGCAAAAAGGATCGGGGCTGTCAATACCATAGTAAATAACCTAGGCCGACTTACCGGCTATAATACTGATTTTTATGGATTACTATATCTATTTAAGAGTAATAGGATTAAAATTGAGCATAAAAAATGCCTGATTCTTGGAACAGGCGGTACCGCAAAGACTGCTAGGGCAGTGCTAGAGGAGCTAGATGCTGGAGAAATCATTACTGTAAGCAGAAGCCCAATGGTAGAACAGGAAATTTCCTATGATGAATGCTATGACAGACATGGTGATGCTCAGGTGATTGTAAACACCACACCTGTTGGCATGTATCCTAATGTGGACGCTTCTCCTTTGGACTTAACTACCTTTACACAGTGTATCGCTGTGATAGATGTTATCTTTAATCCTATAGAGACAAAGCTTACAAGCCTAGCAAAAAGTCTTGGCATCCCCGCAGTTACTGGTCTTCCTATGCTGGTTGCCCAGGCAAAGCAGGCTGAGGAATATTTTAGAGGTATTAAGCTTGATGAAGCAATTATCGATGTAATTACACAGGAATTGCTTGAACAAATTTAATGCTTATCTCTTCCACTAATAAAAGCTCCACCTAGGATCAGAATACCACCAAGCAGCTGCAGACCACTGATTTTTTCAGCAATAAATATTGCTGACATAATAAGAGCTGATATAGGATCGATATAGCTTAATATAGCAACCGTCTGGCTTTCTAACCTCTGTACCGAGGTAAAATAAAGCAGATATGCAAGACCGGTATTTACAATACCGACTAATAACAATCTAATAATTGCATCACTACCTAGTGTTCCTAAAGGTATTGTTCCCTGTGAGAGAACATAGGGAATTAAGATTACAGTGGCAAAAGTAAGTTGAATAATGGTTGTCTCCAAACCGTTCATGTCTTTAATAAGCTTATTAAATATAATTACCATTGCATAAAACACAGCAGCACCTAAACCAAATCCAATCCCAATCAATCCTTCACTATGTAGACCTCCGGCTTTTCCTGTTTGGACAACCAAAATCATACCAATCATAGCAGACAGAATGCATAGGACCTTTTTTGGAGTAAGTCTTTCCTTAAATATAAAGGGTGATAGAAATACTACGATAACAGGCGCAAGGTAGTAGCTTAGGGTAGCGTTGGTAATCGTTGTTTTTCTATAGGCCTCAAACAAGAGTATCCAGTTAAAGCCCAAGGCTGCACTAGATAGCAGTAATAATATGAAATTCCCTCTAATTATCTTAAAGGATAGTCGCTTCTTCATAATAAGTCCAGTAGCAAGTAGAAATAAGCTTCCGATCACCCCTCTTATTAAGGCTATCTGAGCAGATGATAAAGGAATTCCTTTAACTATTAGGCCAATACTTCCAAAGATAAGCATGGAGGAAATAAAATACAGCTTTGACTTCAAATTATTGACACCCCCTTTATGTATTGTAATAATTGATTTACAGTAAAACTATCCACTTATTCTAAAACAGCTGTTACTGTCCGGAGCAAACATTTGTCCCGATCATGTAACAGCTTTTCTTTTTCATTTTATTTCACTTATAAGAGCAACTATACTCTCTTCATATAATCTCCGCTTCTTGTATCAATACTAATTTTATCACCCTGATTTACGAACAAAGGAACATATACTGTAGCACCTGTCTCAACAATTGCTGGCTTTGTAGCGCCTTGAGCAGTATCTCCCTTAAAGCCTGGCTCAGTCTCTATAATCTCTAACTCTACAAAAAGAGGTGGTTCAATGGCAAATACAGCACCGTTATGTGAAAGCATTTTAACCATTTCATTTTCTTTAACAAACTTAAGGGCATCACCAACTGCTTCCTCATTCATAGCTATCTGATCATATGTCTCTACGTTCATGAAGTTATACAAATCACCATCACTATATAAATACTGCATATCACTTCTGTCTATATGTGCCGTAGGAAATTTCTCCGTTGGACGGAATGTTCTCTCCGTAACGCCACCATTTTTTATATCTCTTAATTTAGTTCTAACAAAGGCCGCACCTTTTCCTGGCTTAACATGTTGAAAATCAATAATCTGGTATACTGTATTTTCTATCTCGACTGTCAACCCATTCCTGAACTCGCCTGCTT
>JAQVQL010000224.1 GCA_028701595.1 Herbinix sp. | reverse complement strand
CAAGAGAAGAAAAGGTTATAATAGCAATGTATATAAAAGAAAAAAATTCATCGCTATAGAAAGGTGTCAAAGTTATATAGCCAATTAAAAGCAGATAAATAATAATCCAAAACCCATGAAAGGATTTTTGAATATCTGTAATAATCATTCTTAGAGTAAATGCTAACATTAATCCCCCACACTCCCTTTAATAAAATAATACATTATGTCCTCAATCGTCGGTGTTGTTATCAACGGCTTGTTCCCTGAAGCCGTGAACATATTAGTAGTTTTAATCTTGTACTCGCTTAGATATGTCTTATCTTCTTGCTCCAATACTTCTATCAGCGCTTCAGAGGAATTTGGAGTAATTCTCTTTCCAATTATCTTCTCTCTGAATGCTTCAATCTGCTCCTCAGTGCCACGAATTAATTTATAACGACTGACTAGCTCTTCCTTTCGCTCAAAAAGCTTTTGCCTTCCATCCTCCAAGAACAAGATATAGTCTGCAATTCTATCCAGCTCGTCAGTCAGATGGGTAGAAAATATAACTGATTTATTACCCTCATAGGTTAGGTCAAAAACCAAATCCACTAGCTCCTTACGAAACACAGGATCCAGTCCCGCTGAGGGCTCATCAAACACATAAAGCTTGGCATCCCGACTAAATGCAAATGCCAGCTGTAGCTTGATTACCATTCCCTTGGACATTCTTTGAAGTCTTTTGTGCATGGGTAGACGAAACCTTTCACAAAGCTTTCTATAGTGCTTATAGTCAAATGCATTATAAACCTTTCCAAATATCCTTCCTATGGAATATGGGCTCATTTCCAAAGGAAAGAGGCATTCATCAGTTACAAATGCAATCTCATTCTTTGCCCTGATTTCATCATGCACCCTATCATATCCTGCAATATGAATACTTCCCTGTTCAGGTGTCCATAGTCCCAATATCGTATTGATTAGAGTGGTTTTGCCTGAACCGTTTCTACCAATAAGGCCAAGTACATACCCTGGCTCTAGTTGGAAATTAATATCCTCTAATCTAAATAAGTTTATTTTTTTGTATATGTGTTCAACTCTAATGCTCGGTTCCATATATTCCTCCAAAGAAACTACTTTATGGTTTAAAACGATTGTCTTTGTTCCTAAAACTGTCATTATACTGTATATGTCTATATATACAGTATAATGACAGTTTTGTCAACTATTAAGATTAAAAAGTCCCCATCAATCTAGTTTACGATGATGAGGACATTCTAATAATCAATTTATCTTTTATATTTTAATAGGTACACTCTTTATAAATCGTGGCAACAGTATTAATTGTACAATTATTAAAGCTATTGTTATACCAAGCGATGCAAGCTCAGGAAGCTTAAGCTGTTCAGGTATAGTACCCATGAGTTGGCTAGATGCTATTGCACATAATAATCCGAGTGCGGCTTTATACCATATTCCGTGCTGAAATCCTACAACAGCAGTCCAGCCCATAAGGAAAAACGCAGGCATTTGCACAAGATTTAACACAACAAATATCAGAGTTAATTTGCCAATAATTATTTGAGAAATAATGGCTGGGACAATAAGTAAAAGTGACATAATACTTGTTACAGCGGTTAAGGACCAGAAGTATTGTTTTCTGGTGAGACCCCTGGATATATACATCTCCATGGTGATGAGAGGATATACAATTCCCATGATAATGAGATATATTTTAGGCGAATAGATAGTCGCTATGCTCATCCAATTCTCGGCTACAACGTTGTTAACATTGATAATAATTGATAGGATGCCTATAACAAGAACAAATATTCCGATATAGATCAATGCTGCTTTTAACTGTATACCTACTTGATACTTCATTGCTTTCATTGTCATCTTTCTTCACCTTCTTTTTCTGTAAGATAAATGAATAAATCCTGTAGACTAGGCTGTGATATTGTCAGCCCTGCCTTTTTAGCTGATTGACGTTCGCTCTCTGTCAGCTCGCAGAAGAAAACCGCTTCCTTCTGATTACCAAGAGCTCTTTCAGATAATATCTTCTTACCTTCGGTAAAGCGATCTACCGCATCCACATTTCCTGTGATTACAGCTCCCTTTTCTCTCAGAGCGTCACAAGAATCGTATGCCAGTACACGCCCCTCATGTAGTATAAGTGCCTCACTAAATATATTCTCCATTTCGTTGATATAATGCGTGGAGAACAGAATAAGCTTAGGCCTTTGCATATAGTCCTCCAGAAGCTCGTTAATGAACAACTTTCTCATGGCCGCGTCCATACCAAGATAAGCCTCATCATATAGGGTTATGGGTGTTTGCCCCGCAAGTCCTATGATTACATGTACTGCTGCTTTCTGCCCATGGCTAAGAGAGCTCATAGTCTTTTTAAGTTTAACCCCGAATAGCTTAACTAGACGATTGGCAAGTGCACTATCCCAATTTGGTCTCAGTACCTCGGTAATACGAAGCAGGTCCTTTACCTTGTATTCCCCCTCAGTATCCTTCTGATTATCATATATATAAGCAATGCGGGGAAGTATATCTGGGTTCTCATAAACTTGTTGACCATTTACAGTAAGGTTTCCAGATGTTTGCTGACGGTAACCACTGATAAGAGACAGTAGAGATGTCTTTCCTGCTCCGTTTCTTCCGAGCAATCCGCAGATGCCATGCTCTGGAAGTTCAATGTTAATATTTTCTAACGCTTTTGTATCCTTGTAGTTTAGATTGATATTTTCCAAATTAATCATTATGCTCTCCTTTCCATGACCTTTCAATCATTTTATTAATCTCGGGGATAGTAAATCCTAGTGGCTTAGCTTGTCGTGTTAGCGGCTCAATATACTCTTCAAAAAAGCTCTTTGAATATTTCATTTTCAACCTTTCAGAGGCCCCAGGACTAACATACATCCCGATTCCGCGCTTTTTATAAATTGTTCCCTCATCTACCAATAGATTAATTCCTTTGAGAACAGTAACAGGATTTATATTATAGAAATTAACTATCTGATTAACGGATGGAATTTGTTCATCTTCTGTAAGCTGTCCGCTAACTATATCCTCTTCAATCCCTTCTTTGATTTGAAGATAAATTGGACGTTGGCTATCCAAGATTAATTTCATAGGTTCCTCCTTTACGTGTTATGGTGTTATGGTTTGCTGGTGTTATATATGAGTATACCACCTAAAATGTTTTTGTCAAGGGGGTTTATTATATTTATTTTGTAAGAATTTTAATAGTAATTTTTTGAAACAATCATGACTAAAGCCACGAGACATTCTTCATTATGTTTATAAAGAAACAAGAGGGCTTTCGCCCTCTCTGTATTTTTATCTATCTTATTTTTTATCCTTTACTTTATTTCTTATTCTTTGCCTTATTTATATACATGCTTTTATCTGCTTTATCAATAATTTCTTTAACATCGTCAGCATTCTTGATGTAATCGCAGTATGCTCCAAAGCTGGCTCTGATCTTATAGCACTTCTTAGACGTGTTGTTGTAATTATCAATATAATTCATCACATTAGCAATAAATCCATTTACATATTCCTCGGTACTATCCTCATAACCAACAACCAAGAATTCGTCACCACCGATCCTTGCGCAAAACTCATTACTGGTGCAGCTGCTTTGAAGGGCGTTAGCAACTATGGTAAGCATATTGTCACCCTCTTCATGTCCATAGCCGTCATTAATACCCTTTAAGCCATCCAGATCCCCCATTATACACATAAGTTTCTTCTTCTGGTCGATGGTTTCCTTAACGATGGAGGGCATGATCAAATTCAATCCATTTCGACTATATATACCAGTCAGCACATCACGAAACGAAGATCTATACACTCTTTGTTGTATCCTGGAAAATTCCAGTGCATTCATGATATTGCGGCTCCATCTTCTATAAGTGCTGTCCAGAGAACCAATATTCTCTCCAAAGGTTAGCACAGAATATCCCAAGCTGTGCTCGTAAAAATGTATTGGTGTAAAAAAATATGCCTTGGGTTTCTCACGAGATATCCACAAATTAGGAATCATATCCTTAGTTTTAAAAGAAATGTTACTATATACATATTCCCTGTTCTCACTGGACACCACCATATTAACATTCTCTGTATAACCAACCTTATTTTTACGAGAGCTCTCTTGACTATAGTTATCTACACTACCATCCCAGTTCTCGCAAAGGCAAAGATAATAATCAGAATAATTCTTAATTAGATAAAGATAATAGTGAAACTTTCGGATATATTCATTAAAGCTGGTAGCCATCGTAAG
>JAQVQL010000023.1 GCA_028701595.1 Herbinix sp. | reverse complement strand
TCTGAGGCACAGGTTAATGTGAGAATTAATGAATTGGCTGAGGAGATTAGTAAGGATTATGAGGGTAAAAGTGTACATCTTGTCTGTATTCTAAAGGGCAGTGTGTTCTTTAGCTGTGATTTGGCAAAGAGGATTACCGTACCTGTTACATTGGACTTTATGTCAGTATCCAGTTATGGAGATGAGAAGGTAAGCTCTGGAAGGGTAAAGATTGTAAAGGATTTGGATGAATCCATACAGGATAAGCATGTTATTATTATAGAGGATATAATTGATTCGGGAAGAACCCTAGCATATTTGAATGAGCTTTTAAGCAGTAGGTCACCGGCGAGCTTAAATATATGTACTTTACTTGACAAGCCGGAGAGAAGAGTCACTGATGTAGATGTAAAATACGTTGGATTTGAGATTCCTGATGAATTTGTTGTGGGATACGGCTTGGATTATCAGCAAGCGTATAGAAATCTGCCATTTGTTGGTGTAGTATAAAAATATTACTAAGTAGGAGGTTGTTTGGTGAGGAAACAAATGAAGGGATACGGTTTTTACTTAATAATTCTGGCCATAATTTTTCTAACGGTTTTCCTATCCGATAGTTTTGAATTTAATAATCAGAATGCATATACCCGTGCTCGCTTTTCACAAGATGTAGAAGCGGGAAGGGTTAGCTATGTTGATATATATCCTAACGTAGAAGTGTATACAGGCGAGATTACAGTAAGATTTACGGATCAAGAGCAGAGGGAAAGCTTCAATGTAGCCGATGTAAGGGAGATTGAAGCAATCTTGTCTGAAGCAGACATAGAATATACGACACATGATATTTCAAAGCCAAATTGGTTCTTATCATCTGTCCTACCCTATATTCTGATATTTATTGTGGTAATAGCACTATTTTCTTTCTTATCTAACCAAGCTTCTGTAGGTGGTGGGAATAGTAAGGTAATGAATTTTGGAAAAAGTCGTGCGAAGATGTCAACTGAGGATAATAAAAAAACTACCTTTAAGAATGTAGCCGGACTCGATGAGGAAAAGGAAGAACTTAAGGAGATTGTTGATTTCTTAAAATCCCCAAAGAAATATATCCAGGTGGGTGCAAGGATTCCAAAGGGAGTACTTCTTGTGGGACCTCCGGGAACTGGTAAGACATTGCTGGCAAAGGCTGTCGCCGGTGAGGCGGGAGTGCCGTTTTTCTCCATATCTGGCTCTGATTTCGTTGAAATGTTTGTAGGTGTCGGTGCATCCAGAGTAAGAGATTTATTTGAGGACGCAAAGAAAAATTCACCTTGTATTGTATTTATCGATGAGATAGATGCGGTTGCTAGACGCAGAGGTACAGGCATGGGTGGAGGACATGATGAAAGAGAACAAACCTTAAATCAGCTGCTAGTGGAAATGGACGGATTTGGGGTAAATGAGGGAATTATCGTCATGGCTGCTACTAACAGGGTAGATATATTAGATCCTGCAATACTAAGGCCTGGACGCTTTGATAGAAAGGTTGTAGTGGGACGTCCTGATGTAAAGGGCAGAGAGGAAATCCTTCGTGTACATTCTAAAGGCAAACCCTTAGGTGATGATGTGGATTTAAAACAGGTTGCTCAAACTACAGCAGGATTTACTGGTGCTGATCTTGAGAATTTGATGAATGAATCAGCAATCGGTGCAGCAAGAGATGACAGAAGTTTTATTAATACCGAGGATATTAAGAAGGCCTTCATAAAGGTTGGAATTGGTACGGAGAAAAAGAGTAAGGTGGTCAGTGATAAAGAAAAACGCATTACTGCATATCACGAAGCAGGTCATGCCATACTATTCCATGTACTCCCTGATGTGGGACCCGTATATACAGTTTCTATAATTCCTACCGGAAGCGGAGCGGCTGGATTTACCATGCCACTTCCCGAAAAGGATGAAATGTTCCATACGAAGGGACAAATGCGCCAGGAGATCATAGTAGGTCTTGGAGGAAGAGCAGCCGAGGAGCTAGTACTGGATGATATAACAACAGGTGCTTCCCAGGACATCAAGGTAGCTACCAAAACAGCTAGGGCTATGATAACACGCTATGGCTTCTCTGATGAGATAGGTATGGTTAATTACGAGCAGGATGAGAATGAAGTCTTTATCGGCAGAGATTGGGGACATACCAGAAGCTTTTCTAACAATGTAGCTAATAAGATAGACGAGGAAGTACGAAGCATTATAGATGAATGCTATAAAGAAGCAAAGAGAATTCTTACAGAGAACAAGGATAAACTCGACGCATGTGCAGATTTATTAATTCAAAAAGAACGTATAAGTAGAGATGAATTTGAAGCTATATTTGAGCCTATAAAGGAAGAATTATTGTAAGAAATGACGAAAACAGTCATCGATTTTTGTAAAGTTTGTGCAGACTTATATTAGTTTACATGTTATACTAAGTTAGTAAACCCCAATACATTATATAGTTTTTTGCTACACCCCCATAAGTAACAAAATACCTTCTCCAAAAAAGGACAGTCGTAACTGTCCTTTTTTATTTTCTGTTTTGGCAGCTAAAGTACTTTTTGGTATATTAAATAATAGAAGATAATCCGATAATATATGAGCATATTAATTTATAATCTTCTTTCTATAACTAGTTTGGTAAGTATAAGAAAAAGGAAGGAACATATATGCTTTTACGTTATAATAAATTGCTGCAATATATCTTAATGTTTTTAATAGGTGGATTCGTTTATGGTGGGATCGAAGTAATGTCTAGGGGGTATTCACATATATCTATGATGATTGCCGGAGGAATCTGCTTTATATTAATTGGTTCTATTAATAAGGTTTATTCCAGAGAAATACCTATGATAAAGCAGATGGCTATATCTGCTTTAATCATAACACTAGTGGAATTTGTTACCGGATTAATTGTGAATGTATGGTTGGGTCTTAATGTATGGGATTACTCAGACCTTTGGTTAAATATAATGGGACAGATATGCATACTTTATACTATAATATGGTTCTTTCTATCTCCTATAGCGATTATAATGGATGACTATCTGCGTTACTATATAATGGGAGAAGAAAAGCCCCATTATAAGATATTTTAAATATATAAATTATGTTATACTATAGACAAAGGCTATGAAGCGAAGCTTTAGAGCTATTAATATGAACTTTCATAAATCATAAAGGATACGATAAAAATGAAAATCTTACTAGTGGCTGTTAATGCCAAATTTATACACACTAACCTTGCTGTACACAGTCTTAAGTCTTTTTCGGGCAAATACAAGGAGCATATTTCTATTGTTCAGTATTCGATAAATCATACAAATGAGGAGATATTAAGAGGGATATTTCGGGAGAAAGCAGATGTTGTTGCCTTTTCATGCTATATATGGAATATTGGTATGATATCCAGTATTATCAAAAGCTTAAGAAAGGTACAACCTCAGGTAAAGATATGGTTTGGAGGACCAGAGGTGTCCTATAATCCCAAGGATTGCCTATTAAAATACAAAGAGCTAGATGGTATAGTAGTTGGAGAGGGCGAACAGACCTTTTATGAGCTTATAGAGTACTATCTAGGAGCTGGTAAGGAGGTTGAAGATATTCGTGGTATAGCATTTAAGGATAGTGCAAGACGCCACTCATCAGCCAGCAAGAACGAAGAAACCACTCTAGCGACTCCAGCAAGGGGATTTTTATCGCTGGATGATATTCCATTTGCCTATAACGATATGGAAAGCCTGAGCAATAAAATTATATATTATGAAAGCACTCGAGGATGTCCGTATTCCTGTAGCTATTGTCTATCCTCTGCACAAAGAGGTGTTAGATATAGAAGAATTGACCTTGTTAAGGCAGAGCTAAAAACATTTCTAGATTATAAGGTGCCACAGGTTAAGTTCGTGGATAGAACATTTAACTGTGATAAAGAGCATGCCATGGAAATCTGGAGATTTATTAGGGAGTATGATAATGGCATTACGAATTTTCATTTTGAGATAACTGCTGATTTACTAAGTGAGGAAGAGCTCGATATTTTGATGAGCTTAAGACCGGGTTTAGTTCAGCTAGAAATTGGAGTACAGACTACCAATCCTGATACGATGAAGGCTATTAAAAGGAAGGTGGACTTTTATAAGCTAGCTGCAAATGTGAGGCGTATTAAAGATGCCCACAATATCCATCAGCATCTAGACCTTATAGCCGGACTTCCCTTGGAGGATTATTCTTCCTTTGAGAAATCCTTTAGCGATGTATATCGGCTTAAGCCTGATCAGCTCCAGCTTGGATTTCTAAAGGTTCTTAAGGGCTCCATAATAGAAGAGGAATGTAAGGACTATGGAATTGCCTATAATAATGAACCTCCTTATGAGGTCCTTTATACCAATCATCTATCCTATGATGAGATAATTGAGCTAAAGGGTATCTGTGATATGGTTGAGGTGTATTATAATAGTGGTCAATTTGCCTATTCCATGGAGTTTTTAGAGCATTATTTTGATTCTCCTATGAAGCTCTATGCCTCATTATATCGGTTTTATGATAAGAAGGGAATTTATACTCTTGCACATTCTAGGATGAGGCGATATGAGAATTTATTGAAAATTTTTTAAAAGCTAAATATAGATGATAGTGAAGGAGAATCTGTATTTAAAGAAATTTTAATGTTTGATCTATGCTTAAGGGAGGCTCTAAGGAACAGACCTGATTATGTCGGTACACCTATTTCTTATAAAAGCTTTAGATTAATATGTGATAAGAATAGATGGGACAGAAGGGGGATACATCTTGAGAAATTCACCTATGATGTGATAGAATCCGCAAGGCAAGGTAAAGCCCTTAAGAAGGATAGTATAATTATGTTTGATTATGATAACAGGGATCCCATAACTAGTTCGGCGAGAATTAAGATACTAGAAGATGAATAGAGGTGCTGAATATGTCCGCTAGCAGAATAGCAAAAAAAGAAAAGGAAAAAATACAAAATATTATTGATGCTCTTAACAGAGAATATGGTATAGAGAGCAGGTGCTTTTTAGACTATAAAACACCTTGGCAGTTGTTAATAGCAACCATACTAAGCGCTCAATGTACGGACGAAAGAGTTAATCAGGTTACGTCTAAGCTATTTGTAAAATACCCCCGTCTAGAGGATTTTGCATATGCAGATATAGTAGAGCTTGAAAAGGATATTCATTCCACCGGTTTTTATAGAAATAAAGCGAAGAACATTATTGCCTGTGCGCATAGACTTATATTTGAATATGATGGAGTAGTCCCAAGGGATATAGACGATTTAATAAGTCTTGCTGGAGTAGGAAGAAAAACTGCAAATGTAATTAGAGGTAATATCTATAATGACCCCAGTATTGTAGTAGATACTC
This sequence comes from Herbinix sp., assembly GCA_028701595.1. GTDB lineage: Bacteria > Bacillota > Clostridia > Lachnospirales > Lachnospiraceae > Mobilitalea. The sequence goes on along the minus strand of JAQVQL010000023.1, from coordinate 11,667 downwards.
ATGTAAAAAGGGTATCCAATCGTCTTGGATTAACTAAGGAAGAGGATCCTACGAAGATTGAGTTCGATTTAATGAAAAAGCTCCCAAAGGAGCAATGGATTCCATACAATATACAAATTATTACCCATGGCAGAAGTATCTGCAATGCTAGAAGTCCAAAATGTGAACAATGCTTCTTAAGGGATTATTGTACATATGGAATACAGATATATAAAATTAATCGAAAATAAATATATAATCCCCTTGAATGAAGGGATGAAATAAATTAAAATATAAAACATAACTTTCGATAATATATAATATTAACTAATATGATTTTTGTATTTAATTTAATTGGAGTCTTTTGGCTCTTGTATTTTGGATAATAGAATTTCTTTATCATGAATATGGACAGAGGATATTTTATCTATAAGCAGATTTAATTTATCATGTGAGCCTTGCGACCTATAAATTTCTGCCAGTAGCTCAAAGGTTTTGTGTACATCAGTCTTACAATCTAAAGCTGCTTCTAGTACAGCAAGGGCTTCTCTGTTGTAGCCTTTCATATATAGGAGCTCACCCCATTTGTGAAGAAATGACACAAGAACCGTGTAATTGTTGTCATATTCGATCAGAAGCTTTAGATTTGAGACTCCATATTTTAACTTTAGTTCAGTATTTGAAAAACTGTTTAGATTGAGTATTTTTTTATCAGAATGTGAGAGAATAGTATCACGATATGAATTAATGGTTTGGTCAGGATTATCCTCCATAGGAAGCTTATCATAAGGTATTGAAATATAATCCAGGTTGGAGATATCAGCTTTACGCGTCTGGTTAGACTTAGATTCCCTTTTCCAGAATTCATCCTTAACCTTATTGGATAGCTTATTATTCTTAGATATCTCGTAATTCAACCATATGACAAAGATCATTAATACACTTATAGAAACAATATGAACCACTATATTCACGACCTTTCCATATATGAAAAAAGCAAAAAGTAAATTAAAGAAGAAGGTGAAAGCATGTTTAATTGGCATAATAAGAAAACCAGAAAAGTTATATCAACTATTATTATAGTACTTCTTGTTCTTTCAATGACTTTGCCTGCAATACTTAGTATATTTAATTAATATACATAATCAATTATGAATTGTCAATGAAGTAAGATTTTCTTGAATCTTCCTGAGTTTGTGATACAATAGTAGGAAATCATAAAAACACCAAAGAAAATCGTTGTTCTAACGATTATGTAAAATATTTTTTTGGAGAGGTTAAAACCTCCGTTAAGAGTACTGTTCTAAAAATAATAGAGTGAGGTTAAATTCTCTATTAATAGTACTGACAAAAAAATAATTATAGAGGAGGATTTGTATGAAAAGGCACGTGTCTTATTTTTACGCGGTAATGGTATTAACCGTTTCCCTTATGCTATTTGGAAATGCCTTTTGTGTATATGCTGCTGAAAATAATACGATAACTAAGGGTGTATTTATTGATGAGGTTGATGTTAGCGGTTTGACTGCTATAGAAGCCGAGAATAAGATAATCGATTTTGTTAATGAACTTAGAGAAAGAGAAATATCGATACTAGTAGAGGATAATACTGTTTCTACTAAATTAGGGGATCTGGGATATTCCCATAATACGAACAATGCTATTGAACAAGCGCTTGAGCTTGGAACAGCCGGAAACTTAATCAAAAGATATAAGGATTTAAAGGATATTGCCCAAGGAGGTATTACCTATCCTCTAGAGTTTACACTAGATGAGAATAAGGTAAGAGAATTAGTGGCCACTAAAGTATCGGAATTTAATCTTGATCCAGTGGATGCCACTGTATCCAGAAAAAACGGGGAAATGTCCTATACAGACCACATTCTAGGCAAAAAGGTAGACATAGAAGCCACGGTATTAGGTATAGTGGATGCGATAACTAATTCATGGGACAGAAATAATATAGTATTGGATGCTTATATAGAGGATGTTACACCTATATATACTAGGGATGTTATGGAGCAATGTAATACCCTACTGGGAAGCTTTTCTACCGAGTATGCGGATTCTGCTGAAGGGCGTGCCGCAAACCTTGCTAACGGGGCAAGACTTATCAATAATACCGTTATATACCCGGGAGAGATTTTTTCTGGTTATGAGTATCTGTCACCTTTTACAGGAAAGAATGGGTATTATGTTGCTGGAGCATATTCAAAGGGAAAGATTATTGACAGCGTAGGCGGAGGTGCCTGTCAGGTTACGACTACATTATATAATGCCGCTTTAGAGGCAGAGTTGGAAATCGTAGAAAGAAAAGCACATTCAATGACAATAAGCTATGTGAATTTATCCAGAGATGCAGCTATTGCAGGTACGTATAAGGATTTAAAGTTTATGAATAATACTGATGTTCCCATTCTGATTCAGGCATATACCAAGGGACGCAAAATCACCTTTAATATATGGGGACATGAAACTAGAGATACTGATAATAGAAGAATAGAATTTGAGACAAGGGTATTGTCTGAGACGGCACCACCAGCGGATGTGATAGTAGAAGATTCGTCAAAGCCAGTGACATATAGAAAGGTTACACAGTCAGCTCATACGGGTTACAAGGCAGAACTATACAAGGTAATTTATGAAAACGGTGTAGAAGTAAGTCGAACCCTTATCAATAAAAGTAGCTATAGCCCAGCTCCAAGATATATAACCGTTGGAACTAAAGCGGTCCCAGAAGCACCTAAAGATCCCGAAGGCTCTGATATAGAAGATGATAATGAGGATATACAGGAGCAAGGCAATGAGTCGGGTTTGGAAAATAATCAGGAAGAAGAGCAAGAGACGCAGCAAGATAATATGACGAATCCGGATGGACAGCTTCAGGGGGACATATTTTGGGATTCTGATTGGGATGAGGAAGGTCCAGAGGATGATTAAGAACACATTTTTAGGTGGTATCATATGAAGATTGGAAAGATACCCGAGACAATCCTAAAAAGGTCTGTAATAAAGCAGATAAAGCATAGACGAGAGGAAGTGCTTGTTGGTCCTGCTATTGGTGAGGACTGCAGTATTATAAGCCTAAAAGGTGATGAGGTTTTTGTAATATCCACAGATCCCATTACAGGAACTGTGCAGGATATTGGAACTCTAGCTGTTCATATTACAGCAAATGATATTGCTTCTAGCGGCGCCGAGCTTATTGGTATAATGCTTTCAATATTATTGCCTGAAAACACTACTGAGGCTGAGCTAAAGGCTATGATGCATGATGTGGATATGGTATGCGATAGGTTGCAGATAGAGGTTATTGGGGGACATACAGAGGTAACAAAGGCCGTTAATCAACCGATTGTTACAGTTACCGGTATCGGGAAAATGAAGAAAGCCGATATGATAATGACATCAGGAGCGAAGCCCGGTCAAGAAATAGTTATGACCAAATGGATAGGGTTGGAAGGAACAGCAATCATAGCAAAGATTAAGGAGCAGGAGCTACTCACAAAGTACTCTGCGAGTTTTATTGAAGAAGCCGCGAAGATGATTGACTATATATCCGTTGTACCAGAGTCGAGAATTGCTATGAAGGCTGGTGTAACCTCCATGCATGATGTAACGGAGGGTGGAATATTCGGAGCCTTATGGGAGATTGGAGCGGCATCAAAGGTTGGGCTCGAGGTGGATTTAAAGAAAATCCAGCTTAAGCAGGAAACTGTGGAAATCTGCGAATTCTTTAACCTTAATCCCTATATGCTTATATCAAGTGGATGTATGCTAATTGTAAGTGATAATGGCAATTTGTTAGTGGATAGACTTAAAGAGGCGGGCATAGCCGCCGCTGTAATCGGAAGAATAACAGAAGGCAATGATCGCATTGTAATTAACAATGATGAGCAAAGATATCTTGAACCACCAAAGTCGGATGAATTGTATAAGGTGATATAAATAATAAAGGTTGGAAAGAGAGGGATCAAGGATGAGAGAAGAGATATTATCAGCCATTGATAAGAACAGCAAATTGTCTGCTGCGGATTTGGCTATTATGCTTGGATCTAAAGAGGAAGAGGTAAGAACCACAATAAAAGAGCTGGAAGATGAGCATATTATATGTGGATATCCAACCTTAATTAATTGGGATAAGGTTAAGCGTGAAAGGGTTACTGCATTAATTGAAGTAAAGGTTACACCCCAAAGGGGATTAGGATTTGATAAAATAGCGGAGAGAATATATCAATTTGATGAGGTTCAATCGGTATATCTAATGTCTGGAGGATTCGACCTTACTGTTATTATTGAAGGTAAGACTATGAGAGAGGTTGCAAACTTTGTGGCGGCCAAGCTGGCACCTATGGATGCCATTCAAAGCACAGCTACACATTTTGTATTAAAAAAATATAAAGAGCATGGTCTGCCTCTAGTACAGATTAAGCAGGATGAAAGGATGTTGATTAGCCCTTGAGAAACCCACTATCTAAAAATGTAGTTAATATACAGCCCTCGGGCATAAGAAAATTTTTTGACATTGTCACCGAAATGAAGGACGCTATTTCACTTGGTGTCGGAGAGCCTGACTTTGATACTCCTTGGCATATCAGAGAAGAGGGAATATATTCTCTGGAAAAAGGAAGAACCTTTTACACCTCGAACTCTGGTCTTAAGGAATTAAGAATCGAAATCTGCAACTATCTACATAGGAGATTCGATTTACAATATGATTATGAGCATGAGACGCTTGTTACTGTGGGAGGAAGTGAAGCTATTGATTTGGCTCTTCGTGCCATGGTTAATCCTGGTGACGAGGTATTGATACCTCAGCCATGCTATGTGTCTTATCACCCATGTGCCATTCTTGCCGGAGCTAACCCGGTTGTTATAGAGCTTAAGGGAGAGAATGATTTTAAGCTGACAAGAAGTGAGCTGATCTCTGCAATTACAGATAAAACAAAGATATTAGTACTTGCATTCCCCAATAACCCTACAGGAGCCATCATGGATTATGACGACCTGAAGGATATTGTCGATGTAATAATCGAGAAGGATTTGTATGTAATCTCAGATGAAATATACTCGGAACTTTCTTACAAAGAGAAGCATGTATCTATAGCTACCTTTCCTGGAATGAGAGAGCGTACTATAGTAATCAATGGATTTTCTAAATCCTATGCTATGACAGGCTGGAGACTCGGTTATGCTACTGGACCGGCAAATATTATTGAGCAAATGACCAAGATTCATCAATTTGCAATTATGTGTGCTCCTACCACAAGTCAATATGCAGCTATCGAGGCACTAAAGAATGGAGATTCCGATGTTGAGATGATGAAAGATGCATACGATAAACGCAGGAGATTTCTTGTACATGCATTTAATAATATGGGACTTACTTGCTTTGAACCATTTGGAGCTTTTTATGTATTCCCTTGCATTAAGAGCATGAATATGTCATCGGATGAATTTGCAACAAAGCTGTTGATGGAGGAAAAGGTAGCGGTTGTTCCCGGAACAGCATTCGGAGCATGTGGAGAGGGATATTTGAGGATATCCTATGCTTATTCCATAGATAATCTAAAGATAGCTATGGAAAGAATTGAAAAATTTGTTAAAAGGAACCAAGGTTAAATATTGGAATATACACAGGAGGTCATTTAATGACAATAATAAACGTGGATCATATTAATCCATTTTTGATGGCATCGTCAAAAATACTTAAAGAGGTGTGCTTTATAGAGCCTAAGGTTGGGAAGCCATTTATTAGGGAGCCGATATTCTTAGACAATACCCTTCTAATAATTATCGGATTTACAGGGAAAATGAAGGGCCAGGTGATGATATCCTTTGAGAAGGATATAGCGTTGGATATTGCATCTAAAATGATTATGATGCCTATTACCGAGATGAATGAATTTGCAATGAGCGCTATCAGTGAATTGGGTAATATGATTCTAGGCAACACTGCTACTATTTTTTCGACCCAGGGGATTGAAATAGACATAACACCGCCGACTATAGGAACTGGTACAATGTCATTTTCTTATACATATACGAAAAATATATGTATTCCTTTAGTATATGAGGAAAACAAAAAGATAGATATTAATATTGCTATTAAGGGTGATTAATCTTGAATATTATATTATTGGAGCCGGAGATTCCCGCAAATACCGGTAATATCGGCAGGACCTGTGTAGCCACAGGGACTAGGCTGCATTTAATTGAGCCAATGGGATTTCGCCTAAACGAAAAACAGATAAAAAGAGCTGGACTTGATTACTGGAACGATTTGGACATAACGGTTTATGATAGCTATAATGATTTTTTAGTAAAGAATGCTTATCCTAAGATCTATATGGCCACAACAAAAGCAGTCAAAGCTTATACCGATGTAAGGTATAAACCAGACTGCTATATTATGTTCGGTAAAGAAAGTGCAGGAATTCCTGAAGAGCTATTGCTTGCCAATAAGGATCATTGTGTCCGTATACCTATGGTTGGGGATATAAGATCATTAAACCTTGGTAACAGCGTGGCAATTGTGCTATATGAAGCTCTCAGGCAGAACAACTTTGCAGGCATGAATATCATAGGAAGTCTTCATAGCCATACATGGGATGAGGGTTAAGCTTAAAAATGAATTGAAAGGTCTAATAATATTTTATTAGCTCTCTTTTATTCGGCTGATCTTGTGAGGGAGAATATAAATTCCGTCCCCACGCCCTCTGTGCTTATAACATTAATGTTCTCATTATGGGACTGGATTATTTCCCTTGAAATTGATAAACCAAGACCGGTTCCTTTCTTATCCTTGCCTCTTGAGGCATCTGTTTTATAGAAGCGTTCCCATATCTTCTTAATGGCATCCCTTGGAATACCTATACCAGAATCCTTAACAGATATAAAAATTTTATCGCCTTTTTCTTCAGTTGAAACCTTTATTTGAGAATTATTATGACTAAATTTTATGGCGTTGTCTATAAGATTATACAATACCTGCTGAATCTTCCCGATGTCTGCATCCACATATGTTTCTTCCTCGGAGAAGACAAGGTTAAGGGTTATTTTTTTGTCTTTACAAGCCCCCTCAAAGCTCTCAGCGGTCTTCTTGATTATTAGGTTAATATCAAAGGAGACGATATCAAGTAAGGCACTTCGTGTATCGAATCTGTTAAGCTCCAAGAGGCTTGATGTCAGCTTATTTAACCTCTCTGTTTCATCAACTATTATATTCAGATATTTATCCTGCATATCAGTGGGAATTGTCCCGTCCATGATGGCTTCTGCATAACCCTTTATTGAGGTTAAGGGAGATCTGAAATCATGGGAGATGTTTGCTACAAACTTTTTCTGATAGTCATCGAGCTTACTAATTTCTTCAGCCATATATGAAATTGCTGCGCTAAGATCCCTGTATTCATTTAAACCCTTAACATTAAGCTTGTAGCTATAATTACTCAAGCTGTATTCCTTGGCTGCCTTCATTAAGTTCTTTAAGGGCTTTGCTGTAATGTAGTATATGTATAGGAAAACAATTAGTAATATAGGGAAAAAGAAAAGAAAGCATATATTAATAATATCAAGATAGACATTGGTTTTATTCTCTATCTCGCTCATGGGAGTATTAAGCACAATATATCCTCTCAGCTGAAAATTATAGTCTATTCTATGAATTATACTTAGCATAGGCTCATAGAACAGATTACTTAGTACGGTATTCTCATGCATATTTTTATTCAAGAAATCGGAGTCTATATCGTTTATATTTACATCAGGAGGATTATTTATATTAGAGGAGTCAGCAATAATTTTGCCATCAGGAGTCACTATCCAGACACGAATATTTAAGTAGTTGTCTATAGAGGTGAATTGGGAAGCAATGTCATCAAATGCTTTATTCTCCCCAAATAAATTACCCCTGTAGGCACTGGAAATTAGTGAGGCCTCTTTATATAATAAGTTAACCTGATCTTTCTTTAGTCTGCCTTCCAGCAAAGACATACCATAGGTATTTAAAAATATAAATACAGCTAAAACTAAAATCAGATAACATGTAATTAGTTTAGACCATAGAGTATTTTTCATGGTATTGCCTAGCCTTTCTTAATGATATTTGCTTATGTTTATTTTCTGGGATTTCGTAGCTCGAATTTGTAACCTATACCCCATACAGTTGATAGACCCCAATCGCTATGATCTTTTATCTTTTCCCTAAGCCTTTTAATGTGTACATCAACAGTTCTGGTATCACCATAATACTCATAGCCCCAGATATGATCAAGTAGCTGTTCTCGGGTAAAAACCTGATTTGGATTTGAAGCCAAAAAATAAAACAACTCCATCTCCTTAGGTGGCATCTCTATGTTATTGCCATAATATTGTACCGAATAGTTACTTATGTTTATTATCAAATCTGAGTATTTCACGTATTCGCCTGTAAGCTTTTCTTCCTCTTTCTCATGAACAATAGGATTAAATCTTCTTAGTACAGCTCTAACCCTCGCGACAAGCTCCTTTGAATCGAAGGGTTTGATTACATAATCATCTGCACCAAGCTCAAGTCCAAGAACCTTGTCAAATATTTCGCCCTTAGCAGATAGCATAATAATAGGCACCTTTGAGACCTTTCGGATTTCTCTGCAGACCTCATAACCATCGATTCCCGGTAGCATAAGATCCAGTAATATTAATTCGGGCTGATAAGATCCAAACTCCTTAATCGCCTCCTCCCCGTCATGAACAATCTTTGTATCAAAGCATTCTTTCGTAAGATATAGGGAAATAAGCTCCGCAATATTTACATCATCATCAACGATTAATATTTTCTGTTTTGATTTCATCGTATTTTCTCCTACTTGAATTCTACAATAGTGGCTCCAGTATTACCCTCATTGTAACCACCTACTCTAAAGTCCTTAACATATTTTGATTTCTTTAAGAAACCATGAACCGCATTTCGTAAGGTACCTGTTCCCCTGCCGTGTATAACCGTAACCATTGGTATATGTGATAAATATGCATCATCCAGATACTTGTCTAGTAGAGATAAGGCTTCATCTACAGTTTTACCGATTAGGTTTATCTCAGGGCGTATAGTTGCTGATTTATTCATTTTTATTTTTCCGCTCCTGCTACTATTATCAGAATGAGATTTTTTCTCTTCATTCTCAACAGCCTCTAAATCTTTAACATTTACCTGCGAGCTTAAAGCTCCCATCAAGACTACTAAATCACCCTTTGGGTTGGGAAGAGTACTTACTGTTCCTACTAAACCGAGACTTGTGACAAATACTGAATCACCAATTTCAAGGCTTTTAGAAGCAACCTTTTTTCCTGGTGTTGAGGCTTTTCCTGCGGGTAAATCGGAATTCTCTTTTAATCTCTCACGAAGCCCACTTCTTTCTGCCTCCATATCCTTTATACTTCCGCCTTGCTGTAACCAACGGTTGTATTTGCGGATGCTTTCGTCTGCCACATCCTTCGCTTCTCGTATAACCTTAGAGGCTTCCTCCCTTGCTTCCTTAAGAATCCGTTCACGGCTTGCATCTAAATTCTCATTCTTCCTGTCGAGACTTCTCTTAAGCTTTTCTATCTCCTCTTTATAATGTGAAAGTTCATCCTGTTCCTTCTCTATGGTTATCCTGCTTTCCTCTAAATCACTGATAAGATCCTCAAATGACCTGTCCTGCTTTCCAATTAATTTTTTGGCCTCTTCAATAACATAATCGGGAAGACCAAGCTTGCTTGATATAGCAAATGCATTACTTTTCCCAGGAATTCCAATTAAAAGTCTATAGGTTGGCCTAAGTGACTCGATATCAAACTCACAGGAAGCATTAAGTACCCCTTCTGTTGATAGGGCATAGATTTTTAGTTCGCTGTAATGGGTGGTTGCCATAGTCCTTATATTTCTCTTATGAAGATATGAAAGGATTGACATAGCAAGAGCAGCTCCTTCGGTGGGATCTGTTCCTGCCCCCAGCTCATCAAATAGAACAAGGGAATTCTCATCGGCTTTCTGGAGTATAGATACTATATTGGTCATATGAGAGGAGAAGGTGCTTAAGCTTTGCTCGATACTTTGCTCATCGCCTATGTCCGCATATACCTCATCAAACATAGCTAGCTCCGAATTATCATATGTTGGTATATGAAGGCCTGCTTGTCCCATTAATGTAAGTAGACCAACGGTTTTTAGGGTTACAGTCTTGCCTCCAGTATTAGGACCTGTTATAATCAACATATTGAAGTCGTTACCGATTCTAATATCAATCGGCACAACCTTTTTGGGATCTATAAGTGGGTGCCTTGCCCTCTTTAGATTGATAATACCCTTATTATTAAATACAGGCTCTGATCCCTTCATATGCCTGGATAGTGTGGCTTTGGCAAATATAAAGTCCAGCTCAGTTATGGTACTATAATCGAATTCAAGCAGATCCACATGCTCACCAGCCATCTCGGATAGCTCTGCAAGAATTTTCTCTATCTCCTCTTTTTCCTTAATGGCAAGTTCTCTTAGGTCGTTATTGAGACGTACAACTGCCATGGGTTCAATAAAGAGGGTGGAGCCCGTGGAGGATTGATCATGAATCATGCCTTGGAATTGGTTCTTATATTCGGCTCGTACAGGAAGGCAGTATCTTCCGTCACGCATAGTAATTATATTATCCTGAAGTATATTTTTAGAGGAATTTAATATAGATGATAACTCGTTGTGTATCTTATCATTGGCGATACGAATAGACTTTCTTATGCTCTTTAATGTGGAGGAGGCGTCATCTGCTATCTCTTCCTCTGATATGATACAACGTTTAATCTCATTATTAAGCGTGGTTAGGGGTTCTAAGCCTGCAAAATAATCAGTCAATGAATCCTCTTGCTCCTCTTGGCCATCATCCTTACCTGTGTAACCGCCATATGCCTTAATTCGAAGTGTTGCATCAAGGTCTGAGCTTATACGAAGAAGTTCTATTGCACCTAAGGATGAACCAACCTTAAGACGCATAAGCGAGGGACGTATATCATGGATACCTGAAAAGGATAGGCTTCCTTTTCTAAGAAGGCGGTATAGGGCGTCGGATGTCTCCTTTTGGAGACGGTTTATATCAGATAAATTATGGTTAGGCAGTAGGCCTACGCAAAGCTCCTTACCACGGGAGGAGCCTGCCAACTCACTTAGCCTTTGGATGATTTTATTATATTCAAGAGTTTTTAGCGCTTTTTCATTCATTATATATCAAGCCTTTCATGGTTTTATGTTCACATTCTATTTTACATTAGTTTGTGGGAAAATAAAACAGTAAAATTAAATATAAGAATTACCATGCATTATTGACTAGTTATAAGCGGATTGGGGAGCAGATTAGGAGCTCAAGGACTTTGTCCTTTCGCTCACGTTACACTTATCCATGAAAACCACCATAATTTAGTATGACACAAAGAGCGTGTCATATAAATCATAATGATTTTCATGGACTAATCCGCTTATCGTGGATGTTTACAAACTATTCATAATATGTTCACAACTAAATGATAAAATAGGACTAATGTATCACATAATATAAAATAATTTCTTTGATGGTCCGCTATATTCTCTATAATTTTGTAGAGATTGCTTCTGTAAGGAGAACAAGTTATGTCCGAAGTAAATAAGGATAATAAGGAATTTGAGTTTATAAAAGAGCAAGTATT
>JAQVQL010000223.1 GCA_028701595.1 Herbinix sp. | reverse complement strand
TTTGCCATGCATATAACATTCCCATAGCCAATCTTAGTCTTTAATTCTTTAATCCCACCAAACTTCTCCGGATCCTCAAGCGGATTTAACACTTTGAAATTCTTAATAGCCAAATGTCCAGGAGACGCTGTTTTTTAATCTCTATTGGATATATTGTTCCGTTTTGGTAGATAATTAAATCTATCTCCTTTTGGTCCTTGTCACGATAGTAATATATTGGCGGTTCCTTTCCAGCGTTCAGATAGCTCTTATATATTTCAGAGAACACATAGCTTTCAAAGAAGGCACCCGACATTGCCCCCCTTTCTAATGCTTCAGGATTTCCCCATTTCAATAAATAAGCCGCTAATCCGCTATCTAGAAAATGCATCAAAGGTGTCTTTACGACTCTTTTTAACACATTGTTATGATACGGTTGAACAAGCGCTATGATATGTGATGAAACCAATATCGACAACCACTTCTTTGCGGTAGGTCCAGTGATTCCTGCTGCACTTGCCAGTTCCTCGTATTTTATTGGCTTGGATGTGTGCGCTGCTACAATCGTCATAAAGTTATAGAATTGCATCTCATCGGCCACCTGTTCCAAGTCCCTTATATCTCGCTGCAAATAAGTATCTACATATGAGCGATAATAAGTTTCCCAGTCAATGTAATCCTCTGCATGAAGCTCAGGCATGGAGCCTTTAAATATTCTTGAATATATATCGTTAAGTCCTCTCCTACTTGTTTCATTGTATCTTTTCATCAGACGTTCCGGTTCCGATGTATAGGGAACGCTTTGATAATTGTATATCTCAGAATCTGACAGTCCTAACAAATTAACTATTCCTACTCTACCCGCCAGGCTCTCACTTACATCCTTCATAGGACGAAAAGTCTGTGATCCAATAATCCAGATATCACCCTTTTTTTTTTCTTTATCAACATTCATTTTAATGTAGGGAAGAAGCTCTGTTGCATATTGAATCTCATCTATAAGCACCGGAGGCTTATATCTTTGCATGAAAAGTGCTGGATCTTTTTTAGTAAGATATCTAACGTCTGGATCATCAAGAGTTACATACTTTCTATTCGGCTCCATTAACTGCTTTAATAGCGTCGTTTTTCCAACCTATCTTGGACCGGTTACCAGCATAACTGAAAACATTTTTGATACTTTTATCACCGTATCTTCCATTGCTCTTTTTATATACATTTAGTCACTCCTTTATGTAAAAGTCCGTATCAGACACATGTGTTCGTCTAAATCATAATCTAATTTTATTTCAGACGGACACAGGGAGGTTGTCAAGTCAATTCACATATATTCCCTTTGACTTGAAAAAAGCAGCAACACCATCCTGGCGTCACTGCTTAAAATTATATCTTAAACCTCTTTATTGTCGCTCTATGTTGAGTCGCTAGCTCCGTTAGCTTATTACTTACCTCGGAAACCACATGATATGCTGCGGTTTGTTCCTGCATTGTGGCTGTTGTCTCCTGGGTGGTGGCAACATTCTCTTCTGCGATCGCTGATAAGGTCTTTAGCATATCCTTAATCTCTTCCTTCGCGGCCTTCATATCTTCTTCGGATTTGTTCAGCTCCTCAACAGCAGTTTTCGATGATATCATAGCATGAGATATGTCATGATATTTTTTAACTGTATCTTCAACACTTTCCTGCTGCTTTTTAGAGGTAACTGATACTCTGTTAGCACCATCTACTGCATACTCTATCTTCGCTTGTAGCTCTAAGATTGTAGCATCGATATAGGTTGTTGACTGGGCGGACTGATCTGCAAGATTTGTAATTTCCTCTGCAAGCACAGCAAAACCCCTTCCAGCTTCTCCTGCTCTGGCAGACTCTATTGAAGCATTTAGTGATAACAGATTAATCTGTCTTGACATATCCGATATAAGCTTACTTGCATCTCCTATCTTTTTAGCGCTTTGCTTTACCTGACTAATTATATTACAGATGTTGTTCATTGCAAGGTCATTTTCATTCGTCATAGTGTTTAACTTTTCTATATCTATTAGACCGTTTTCTACCAGCCATGTTACTTGTCCTATAGACGAGTTTAGATGTCCCATTAGTTCATGATTTTTCTTGAGCTTATTCTCTAGTATTGTTGCTTGCTCCATACCTGCTGCTGTATTTTCTGATTGTTCTATTGCACCTCTTGAGATATCCTCCATGGAAGTTGTTATGGTCTTAATAGTTACTACCGATTGCTGAGAGGTTACCGAAAGTTCACTTGCTGTATCGAATACTTGTTCTGCTGCAAAGGTTAGGTTCTTCATTATATTTCTTAGGCTATCCGTTAAATTCTGAAATGCACTTGATAATGTTCCTATCTCATCTTTGCGATTTATATATATTTGCGAGATATTCTCCTGGATATCTAAATTGCTAATCCTCTTTGAATGCCTTGTCAGTTCAATAAGTGGTTTTATCAATGCGTTATCAAGTGGTATTATTACTGCTAAACTCACTATACACACTACTACTATAACCGTAAGAATAATTCTGACCATTTTTGGAATTGCTGCCATGATTTCATCTTCGTCTGCGGTAATTACAAAGCTCCACTTTGTACCACCAATAGGTGCGTATCCGGCATATAGGTTCCCTTCCTCGTAGGTATAGCTGGTGGTTCCCATTTTCTCTTTCATGATAATATGAAATGCCTCAGACATATCGGCTAGCTGAGAATTCTCTTCTGCTTCCTTTGTTGGATTAAATTTTTTTATGATATATTCTTCATTAGGATGAGCTATCATTGTTCCGTATTCATTAATCATATACGAATACCCTTTTTCCCCAAAGCCTATATCCCTGGTAATCTCACTAAGTGCACTTGCTTCCATTCTCCCAACCAAAGCACCTACTATAATACTCCCTTTCATAATAGGCACTGCAGCTTCAATTTCAGGCTTTCTAGTTACCCTACTGATTACTACATCAGATATTTCCTCTTTTCCCTCCAATGCTCCAGATATATATTCTCGATCAATCATTAATCTTACTGTTCCATCTGCATAGTGAGTATACCCATTAGGCATGACATATCCAACATCTACAAAGTCTGTCTTCTCAAGCTCTTCTTTTAATATACTTATATCTACTTCCCAACCCATATCTTGAATGGTTTTATTCTTAGCAATCAGGTTAAGTGTTGAAAGTATTGATTTCATTCTGTTTTCTACCAGCTTCGCTCCCTCAGAAGCCAGTATTTGAAGAGAACCCTCTGCTTCGCTCTTTATAGTCCCTTGGCTAATTCTTATAAAGATCAAACCATTAATTAAAACAACTGACAATATCATAGTTGTAAACACTACAATTAGTTTTGTTTTGATGCTTTTCATATACTTCCCCTATTTCTCTAGTTTTTCTATATCATACCAACCAACAGGTCATATTTCGTATATAGTTGGGTAAGAAGTATGTAAAATCTATATAAAGTAATCATTTTTATCATAGTATAATCCAAGAACCAAGCATAAAAAAGACGTTTTCTTGTCCATCTATACTAGGAATCTCTCTAATTCCTTTGGGCAATAATTCGTCTTTTGCTTATCTCCTACTATGCTTACCTCAATTTCATCTGATAAATCCAGAGCAAATATCCCTAATAACGATTTTCCGTCTACAACATAGTAACCTGAAGTAAGTTCTATATCATAGGTAAGATTATCTGCTACCTTGATAAAGTTTAGTATTTTATCAAAACTGTTCAATCTAATGTAAAGTTTATTCATTCTCTCACCTCTCTATCTATCAATCCTAAACAGAGTTCTTGCAAGTGCCTTTAGACTCGATACTAGTCTATTATTCTCCAGGTAGAAACAATCATCAAAGTATTCCTCGTAATAATCATTTAAATCAAGTATCGGGTTTTTACTAAATAATAACTTAATTCTCTTTTCCTTCATATTATCACAACCTTCTTTTATACATCTACTACTGGATACATTTTCATTATATCAAGTAAATGTAAAATCTATAATCATATAAATGTTATATTTTAGTATAGGAATAATATAATATTAAGCCTAAATTAAATCCTGATTATAATTCTTCCTTTTTTGTTGTATAATTCACCCATTGATGTATAATTACTGTAAATACAAGAACACAGGATGTGAGCTGATTATGAATGAACAGATTATAGAATTAGAAACGTTTAGAAGAAAAGTCGAAAAGCAAATGTATATTATACTAAGCATGTCCATTCTCACTGCCCTTACAGTCGCATATCTCGTATCTATTCGTTCACATATTATGCAACTGGGGTTTTTCTTATTAGT
>JAQVQL010000222.1 GCA_028701595.1 Herbinix sp. | reverse complement strand
ATGATAAAATCAACTACTTGATTAGATATATCAAATTTTAAAATCTGAAATATGATTCCAATAGAATAACTTACTAAAGCGATTATCATAGTAAAAAATGAAAAACTTGCAATTGAATATAGTGCACTATAATACCACTTTTCTTTTATCATAATTAACGTGCATATAAAAAACAATATGTACATCAAGGTTTTATCGACAAGAACATGCATAATTGTCATCTCATCCGGTCCATATTCAGATTGCCAAAAAGGTGTAAAGATTTCTACTATAACAAGAACGGCTGAATAGAAAATAAGAAAAAGAATTAATTTATACCATATTCTTCTTCGTATATTGAGTCTTAACATATACTTGGCTGCTTGGTAGGGGCAAATAACCCATAGTATTAACATTATGCTAAAGCTTATTGTATTCGCAACTACATCTCCCATAGATTTCCTCCTCAGGCATTATGGCACCATGCTCTATTACACATATTCCATGACAATCGTTATAGTAAAGGTCTTGTCATTTATATCTGTAATCACTTCCCCATTATACTTACTAGCACTATCTCTGGTATTACTAAGCCCCAGTCCATGCATTTCCTTATTCTCCTTACGGGTTATGAGAATACTTCCAGTCCTATGAATTCTCCCTTTATAATTATTTCTCTTACTATAAAGATGCGATCCTAATAGAGTTAAGGTAGGTGCTCATTTCCCCTTGCTTACCTTCTTCATTTAGCATACGAAGAATATAAAGGTGATGCTTCATATCGTGGCGTAGCTTTCGAAGCTTCAAGTCCTTTTCCATTATAGATTGGTAGTGCTCTTCCTGTAGCTTTAGGTAATCCTGATTCAGAGAGTGACGTTCTTTTAGAATTATTCGGACATTTATCAAATAGATAAGAGCAAAAAGCTGTATAAGAATAATGATAAAATATATTATTGAAATAATGTTATTTAGTATGTTTTCTTCGCCATATAGCATGACTATGGCACCGAATATTTTAGTATTCATATAAATCAATGTATATATATATGTGTGTTCTTTTTTAGAAAGATTTGATAATTTTATCATGTTACTTCTTTGAAGATCTTTCTTTAATGTTAGAATTGTTATAATAAGTAAAACAAGAAAAAATACTATAAATATAATATCTAATACTGTATTCAATGCTTTTATTTGAAAAATTAAAAGTGGAGTTTCAATAACATATATTAATAATAAAATTATCATATAGTACATGTAATAGCTTGATATAGCATACAATACACTATAGTACCATTTTTCATTTATCATCAGCAATGTGCATATAACATATAATAAATACTGCAACCCTCTATCGACAAGCTGATGTATAATTGTCTTCTCATCGGGGTCATATTCCAATTTCCAATATGGCGTTAAGAATGACACGGCAATAAGAAATACCGAATATATAATCAAAAAAATTATTATATTAGACCATATTTTTTTTCTCATATTTAGTCTTAATATTTTCTTGGATACTGGATAAGAAATGACCAACCATGGTAATAGAGATAAAACCATTGCCATTGTAGTCTGTATCGCTTCTCCCATAGTTCTGATCCTCCAATAATTATTTATCTATACCCCATTACACATATTCCATGACAATCGTTATAGTAAAGGTCTTGTCAGTTATGTCTGTAATCACTTCTCCATTATACTTACTGGCGCTATCTCTGATATTGCTAAGCCCAAGTCCATGCATTTCTTTATTCTCCTTACGGGTTAGGAGGATACTTCCTGTCCTATGAATTCTCCCTTTATAATTATTCTTTTCCCTTATGAAGATACGATCCTGGTCATACTTAAGATCAAGCTCCACCTTCTTAACATTACAATCTCTAACTGCCTCAATGGCATTAGTAAGAATATTTGCAAATATAGTGCACAGATCAAAGGCTTCAATATTACACTCATCAGGAAGTATACCTGTCACCTTAAGCCCGATACCCATATTATCTGCCTCTGTCGCAAAGCGGTTAACAATCGCATCAACCATGTTGTTATTTGTCTGAATAGTGGGCTTAGATACAAGCATGGCATCATCCATGGTATTTATATATTGATTGATTTCCTCTTGCTTTCCTTCATCGTTAAGCCCACTCAGTCTAAACAAGCTATCCTGCAAATCCTTGATGAGTTCATTTGTTCTGGCATCCTTATCCATTAGTGTTTCATAATGCTCCTCCTGCAGCTTAATGTAGCTTTGATTAAGCTTGTCACTCTCCAGCAAAAGATTTCTGGAATCTGTAATATAAACCATTATAAACATCTGTATAAGAAGAAAGATGCAACAGGCTATTGCCAATATATAATACATCCAAGACCTAATCATATGGCTCGCCTTAACCAAAGACACCGATAATCCATATGACATTCCAAGTAGCGCAATTATAGCCAGATATGTCTTAATTGTAATATTATAAAAGGGAGTCCGGTTTTTCTTCTTGAAGAAGATGCTTATTAGATAGAATAACAATAAAACAAGTAGATTTATAATGATGTCCCTGAATATCGATTCAGTATTATAGGGGAATCTCACATTGATAACGTCCATCAAACTTCCTAATATCAACTCAATCGCATAATACACGACGTAGAAAGAAGTCGCATATATAAATATACGATACCAGCGATCTTTAATAATCATGTATGTACAACCAAGGAGGGAAAGATATTTTAGCAGATAATCAATCGGCACCGCCAATACTGGATAAGCTTCCAAGTTATATTGAGGCTTATGGTATGGAGTTATTACCGATATTAGCAAGAGACATAATGAATAGATAATTATAAATATTGATACATTTAGCCATGTACGCTTATGCATTTGTATGCCAACCAGATATTTTGCTATATTATAAGAGTATATAGACCATACAAGCATTAGAAATGCAGGATATAGATAGAAAACTATTGTTTCATTCATGAGCTCACCTTTTCATAGTATATAGTGGATATCCATTCTGTGACATTCCTGAGTCTACATACAAGCCAGCTTCGTAAGTTACAGAATCTGTCGAAAAAGTGTAACAACTTACTATATTCTACTATATAACTCATATTTTATCAACTTTTATTTTGGTACTTGGTACCGAGGCTATCCCTTACCTCTCCACTTACTTTCTTTTCCACCATATCCAAGAATCCTATATGGTTTTGTCGGATTATATCATTTACAATTATTTACGCAACAAGCAAACGGTCAGAATAGTCAAATACAAGGAGGTATTCATGAATATTCTTAAAAAGGCGAGCGTTTTTGTCGCTCTACTATTGCTTTCTTTTACCATGCTTTCATCATATGCTTACGCAGCTGATTACACCATAGTTCCAAATGATTCACTTTATCACATTGGAGTTCTATTTAACACATCAGCCAACGGCTTAATGTTAGATAATAATTTAAGCTCCACTATGATATTTCCTGGTCAAAAAATCAAGGTTCCAGCTGAGATTTATACGGTTAAAAGCGGAGACACCATGTTTCTTATTGCCTCAAGGTATAACCTTTCCCTTGAAGACCTTAGAAAGGCTAACAACAAATGGGACAGCCTCATTATACCGGGGCAGAGGCTCCTGCTTCCCGGCATTAAGCCCACGGAAAGCCCTACGGGTTCCTCCCAGAGTTCCTCAGGCTCCTCATCAGCTACCGCCACCGGTTCTGGAACAGTAATTTCTTATAAAAGCTCCGAGGTGGATTTACTGGCAAGGCTTATCGCCGCCGAGGCAATCGGCGAGTCCTATGATGCTATGGTAGCCGTAGGTGCTGTGGTGGTAAACCGTGTTCAAAAACCAGATTGGCCAAATAGCATAAGCGCAGTTATCAACCATGTAAGCGCTGGTCATTATCAGTTCAGTCCAGTACAAAACGGCTTCATCAAAAAGCCTGCTACAGATGATACCCTTCGTGCCGCTTGGGCCGCATTATATGGTTCTGATCCTAGTAAGGGGGCTATATTCTATTATGATAAAACATCAACGAATCAATGGATTCGTTCAAAGCCTATAACGACTCAAATCGGAAATATGATATTTGCAAAATAATATAATGTCAAAAGCGTACTTCCAAAAGCGTACCAGGTACCAATATCAAAATGTACCTGGTACCCTTTTATATATACATTTTGGCTAAATACCATTTGACATTTATATAATTTACATTATGATAGAGTATAGTGTTTTTTAGATTCTATCGGGCAGAATTTTCGACATAGGACAATTGACTTATTAATCAGAAAAAGACTTATGTAAAATTCTAAATTAACCGATAAT